>DAIODV010000106.1:3179-10284 GCA_036746615.1 Mycobacterium sp. | reverse complement strand
TGGGCCGCAGCGACATCGAAAAGGTGCGCCGCGCAACCGAAGCGATTGCTCACGGCATCGGAGTGGTCGGCCTGCTCAACGTGCAGTACGCGCTGAAGGACGACGTGCTCTACGTGCTGGAGGCCAACCCGCGCGCCAGCCGAACCGTGCCGTTCGTGTCGAAGGCAACAGCGATACCGCTGGCAAAGGCTTGCGCTCGTATCATGTTGGGCACCAAGATATCCCAACTCCGAAGCGAAGGAATGCTGGCGGCATCCGGCGATGGCGCGCACGCGGCCCAGAACGCCCCGATCGCAGTCAAGGAGGCGGTGTTGCCATTCCACCGCTTCCGCCGCGCTGATGGAGCCGCCATCGACTCGCTGCTTGGCCCGGAGATGAAGTCCACCGGCGAGGTGATGGGAATCGACCGCGACTTCGGCAGCGCCTTTGCCAAGAGTCAGACCGCCGCCTACGGGTCGCTGCCGGCCGAGGGCACCATATTCGTCTCGGTCGCCAACCGGGACAAGCGATCGCTGGTGTTCCCCGTCAAACGGTTGGCCGATCTGGGCTTTCGGGTGCTGGCCACCGAGGGAACAGCGGAGATGCTGCGGCGCAACGGAATTCCCTGTGATGAGGTCCGCAAGCATTTCGAACCGCCAACGCCGGGACGGCCCGCGCTATCTGCCGTGGATGCGATCCGCGCCGGCGAGGTCGACATGGTGATCAACACCCCCTACGGCAACTCGGGCCCACGCATCGACGGCTACGAGATCCGTTCGGCTGCAGTGGGAATGAATATCCCTTGCGTGACCACCGTGCAGGGTGCTTCGGCGGCGATCCAGGGCATCGAAGCGGGGATCCGGGGTGTCATCGGTGTGCGCTCCCTGCAGGAATTGCACAGCTCGCTGAGCAACGGCGGCCACTGACGATGCCCGGGTTCGGCGCCCGGTTGGCCGAGGCGGTATCGGGTCGCGGGCCGCTATGCCTGGGCATCGACCCGCATCCCGAGCTGCTGCAGGCCTGGGATCTGCCGGTCAGTGCCGACGGCCTGGCGGCCTTCTGCGACGTTTGTGTCGACGCCTACCGCGACTTCGCCGTCGTCAAACCCCAGGTCGCGTTTTTCGAGTGTTATGGCGCCGCGGGATACGCGGTGTTGGAGCGGACCATTGCCGCGCTGCGCGCGACCGGCGTCCTGGTCCTGGCTGATGCCAAACGCGGCGATATCGGATCGACGATGGCGGCCTACGCGGCCGCCTGGACGGGCGACTCGCCGTTGGCCGCCGACGCCGTCACCGCCTCCCCGTATTTGGGTTTTGGCTCGCTGCAGCCCCTGCTGGACACCGCTGCGGCGCACGGACGAGGAGTGTTCGTACTGGCGGCCACCTCGAACCCGGAGGGGGCGGCGGTGCAGCGCGCGCAGTTCGACGGCCGCGCGGTGGCCCAATCGATCGTCGACCAGGCAGCAGCGGTCAACCACGCGGAGGGCACGGGACCCGGCTCGGTCGGCGTCGTCGTCGGCGCGACAGTCACTGAGGCGCCCGACGTCAGCGCACTCGGGGGACCGGTGCTGGTGCCCGGTATCGGTGTCCAGGGCGGGCAAGCCGATGCGCTGCGTGGTCTGGGAGGCGCGGCGCCGGGCCAGCTGTTGCCGGCGGTATCGCGCGAGGTGTTGCGAGCTGGTCCCGACATCGCGGCGCTGCGAGCGGCTGCGGAGCGGATGCGTGACGCGGTCGCCTACCTGGCACGCTAACCAGCCCGTGGCCGATGCTGGTGTGGCTCATGTTGACAGAGTGATTTGCCCCCGCGCACCGAACCCGCATCGAACCGTCGCCGAATGTACCGCGACACGCGCGACACGCCGTGACATGCGCAATCGGGTTAGTTTTCGCTTTTCGCGCGGCGCAGGGGCGGCCAGGTGCCTGTGTGCAAGTCGCGTCCCGGGTGTGGACAACTCACCAAAATCGCTGGTAGAGCCGTTTTCTCTGGGTCGCGCCGAGTGGTCCGGCCAGGGTGCACCACCCGCGGCGGCGGCAGGTTGTGAACACCCCATCTCGGTGCCACACGCTGCACCTTTGTGGCTTCAACCAGGGGGGCGGGTTAGATTTCGTCTGGCAGCGTGGGTACGGTCGTCTCCGCTGGCTGGACTACCCAGCTGAGACAAACACAGATCGCTGTCGATGAGTGATTGAGATGGAGGAATCGTGGCTCTTCCCCAGTTGACCGACGAGCAGCGCGCAGCCGCCTTGGAAAAGGCTGCCGCCGCACGCCGAGCGCGAGCCGAGCTCAAGGATCGGCTGAAGCGCGGCGGCACCAATCTCAAGCAGGTGCTGAAGGATGCCGAGACCAACGAGGTCTTGGGCAAGATGAAGGTTTCTGCGCTCCTCGAGGCGTTGCCGAAGGTTGGCAAGGTCAAGGCGCAGGAAATCATGACCGAGCTCGAAATCGCCCCGACCCGCCGCCTGCGTGGTCTCGGCGATCGCCAGCGCAAGGCATTGCTGGAAAAGTTCGACTTCTCCTAATCGCCATCTAGGAGAGTCGGTGAGCGCCGACGGGGGACCGGACGGTGCCTGCGACGAACGTCTTGGGGCCAAGGCCGCGGGACGCGTGGTGGTGCTGTCCGGTCCATCCGCGGTAGGAAAGTCGACGCTGGTCCGCTGCCTGCGGGAGCGGATTCCCGACCTGGTGTTCAGCGTTTCGGCGACCACTCGGGCGCCGCGCCCGGGTGAGGTCGACGGCGTCGACTATCACTTCGTCACTCCCGCCCGCTTCCAGGAGCTGATCGACGACGGCGCTCTGCTGGAGTGGGCCGAGATTCACAACGGACTGCACCGATCCGGCACGCTGGCCGGGCCGGTCCGCGAGGCCACCGCCGCCGGGCACCCGGTGCTCATCGAGGTCGATCTCGCCGGCGCCCACGCCGTCAAGCAGGCGATGCCCGAGGCGATCACCGTGTTTCTGGCCCCGCCGAGCTGGGAGGCCTTGGAGGCCCGATTGATCGGCCGGGGGACCGAAACACCGGAAGTGATCGAACGTCGGCTCGCCACCGCCCGCACTGAACTTGCGGCTCAGCATGACTTTGACGAGGTGGTGGTGAACAGCCAATTGGAGACTGCATGCGCAGAATTGGTATCCTTGCTGGTGGAAAACGCGCCGGGCACGGCGTGATCCACTATCAGACTCGATTCATCATTTAGTCGCACCGCTCTACGCAGCCAGGAGAAAGTCTTAGTGAGCACTTCGAAGACCGACGCGTCATTAACCGCCGTCCCCGATCAGTTCGATCCGGCAGCCGGTGGAATCGGCGCGTATGACACGCCGTTGGGCATCACCAACCCGCCCATCGACGAGCTGCTCGAGCGCGTCTCCAGCAAGTACGCCCTTGTGATCTACGCGGCGAAGCGGGCTCGGCAGATCAACGACTACTACAACCAGCTCGGTGAAGGCATCCTCGAGTACGTCGGCCCGCTGGTCGAGCCGGGGCTCCAGGAGAAGCCGCTGTCGATCGCCATGCGCGAGATTCACGGCGACCTGCTCGAGCACACCGAAGGCGAGTAGCAGGCCAGGCCGGGGCGCGCTGTGGACAACCGCGATCGGATCGCGAAAAGAGTGATCGTCGGCGTCTCCGGGGGCATTGCCGCCTACAAGGCCTGCACCGTCGTTCGCCAACTCACCGAGGCGGGTCACCAGGTCCGCGTCATCCCCACAGAATCCGCCCTGCGCTTCGTCGGCGCTGCGACCTTCGAGGCGCTGTCGGGCGAGCCGGTGCACACCGGTGTCTTCGAGGACGTTCCGCAGGTGCCGCACGTGGCCATCGGCCAAGGCGCCGACTTGGTCGTGGTGGCACCAGCGACCGCCGACCTGTTGGCCCGGGCTGTGCACGGCCGCGCCGACGACCTGCTGACCGCGACACTGCTCACCGCGCGATGTCCGGTGCTGTTCGCGCCGGCGATGCACACCGAGATGTGGCAGCATCCGGCCACCGTCGAAAACGTGGACACACTGCGGCGGCGCGGCGCGGTGGTGCTGGAGCCTGCATCCGGTCGCCTGACGGGTGCGGACAGCGGCGCAGGCCGGCTCCCCGAAGCGGAAGAGATCGTCACGTTCGCCCAGCTGCTGCTGGAACGCCACGACGCGATGCCCTACGACCTGGCTGGGGTCAAGTTGCTGGTGACCGCGGGCGGCACCCGCGAGCCGATCGACCCGGTCCGCTTCATCGGCAATCGCAGCTCCGGCAAGCAGGGCTACGCGCTGGCGCGTGTCGCTGCCCAGCGCGGCGCCGAGGTCACGCTGATCGCCGGACATACCGCCGGGCTCATCGACCCGGCCGGTGTCGAGGTGGTGCGGATCAGCTCGGCTCAACAACTTGCCGACGCGGTCTCCAAACACGCACCGGACGCCCATGTATTGGCGATGGCCGCTGCAGTGGCAGATTTCCGGCCCACGCACGTCTCGACCGCCAAGATTAAAAAGGGCGCGAACGAGCCCCCGTCGATCGAATTAGTCCGCAACGACGACGTGCTGGCCGCGGCGGTGCAAGCCCGCAGCGCCGGGCAGCTGCCCGACATGCGCGCCATCGTCGGCTTCGCCGCCGAAACCGGCGACGCGAACGGCGACGTGCTGTTCCACGCTCGGGCCAAGCTTCGCCGCAAGGGCTGTGATCTGTTGGTGGTCAACGCGGTTGGCGAGGGCAAGGCCTTCGAGGTGGATAGCAACGACGGCTGGTTGCTGGCGTCCGACGGCACCGAGTCGGCGCTGCAGCACGGCTCGAAGACGCTGATGGCCAGTCGTATCGTGGACGCCATCGTCGCGTTCCTGCATGGGGGCGGTGGCTCCGCCAGCTAGCACCCGTAACATCCAGGGCTGGCCGAGTGCGGCGGCCGGCTCAAAGATATAATTTGTCTAACTAACAATTCCACGATGACTTGGAAGGATCTCGGTGTGAGCGAAAAGGGTCGGTTGTTCACCAGCGAGTCGGTGACCGAGGGACACCCCGACAAGATCTGCGACGCGATCAGTGACTCGGTCCTCGACGCGCTGTTGGCGGACGACCCTCGCTCACGTGTCGCGGTCGAGACGCTTGTCACCACCGGTCAGGTGCACGTGGTCGGCGAGGTGACGACGACGGCGAAGGAAGCGTTCGCTGACATCACCAACACGGTTCGCGCACGCATCCTCGACATCGGCTACGACTCCTCCGACAAGGGCTTCGACGGGCATACCTGCGGGGTCAACATCGGCATCGGCGCGCAGTCGCCTGACATCGCCCAGGGCGTCGACAGCGCCTACGAGGCGCGTGTCCAGGGCGAACAGGACCCCCTGGACTCGCAAGGCGCCGGCGACCAGGGCCTGATGTTCGGCTACGCGATCAACGACACCCCTGAGCTGATGCCGCTGCCGATCGCGCTCGCTCACCGGCTGTCGCGGCGTCTGACCGAGGTCCGCAAGAACGGCGTGCTGCCCTACCTGCGCCCCGACGGCAAGACGCAGGTCACCATCGAGTACGAGGACGACGTTCCCGTCCGGCTGGACACCGTGGTGGTGTCTACCCAGCACGCCGACGGTATCGACCTGGACAAGACGCTGGCTCCCGACATCGAGCAGCACGTGCTCAAGTCGGTGCTGGCCGACCTCGCGCACGAGACTCTGGACTCGTCGCAGACCCGCGTGTTGGTCAACCCCACCGGCAAGTTCGTCCTCGGCGGCCCGATGGGCGACGCCGGTCTGACCGGCCGCAAGATCATCGTCGACACCTACGGCGGCTGGGCCCGTCACGGTGGCGGCGCCTTCTCCGGCAAGGATCCGTCCAAGGTGGACCGTTCCGCGGCGTACGCGATGCGCTGGGTGGCAAAAAACATCGTCGCTGCAGGTCTGGCCGAGCGGGTCGAGGTGCAGGTCGCCTACGCGATCGGCAAAGCCGCCCCGGTTGGGCTGTTCATTGAAACCTTCGGCACCGCGATCGTTGACCCGGTCAAGATCGAGAAGATCGTGCCCGAGGTGTTCGACCTGCGGCCCGGGGCGATCATCCGCGACCTGGACCTGCTGCGCCCGATCTACGCGCAGACCGCCGCCTACGGGCACTTCGGCCGCACCGACATCGAGCTGCCGTGGGAGCAGCTCAACATGGTCGACGAGCTCAAGCGCGCGATCTAGTTTTCTTGCCGAGCAGACGGAGAATCGCACAAATCCGGTCTCGGTAACGCGATTCTCTGTCTGCTCGCGCTTACTCGCTGAACTGGTAGTCGTCGAGGTCGAAACGCCGGCTTCGCCAGTACATCTCGAACGTGGTTGAGGGGCGCAGCGCCACATCGCCGTTCTTGTCGAAGTAGTAGCTGTTGGCCTGCTGGCAGCTGGCTTGCCAGAAGACCTGGCGGCGACGGCGGCGCATGACCTCGGCGAAGTAGCGGGCGTTGGCCTCCTCGGTGACCTCGACGCGGGTGGCTCCGCGCTCGCAGGCCCGGTTCAGGCAGCGCAGGATGTGGTGGGTCTGCGCCTCGATCAGCGCGAAGTACGACGACCCGACGTAGCCGTACGGGCCCATCACGCTGAACAGGTTGGGAAACTTCGGAACGCTCACGCCCTGATAGGCCTGCAGCCGATGCTCGTCCCAGAACTTGGTCAGCGAAAGGCCGCCGCTGCCGGTGACCGCGAAGGTCGGCATGGAGTCGGAGTCCAGCACCTGAAACCCGGTCGCCAATATCAGCACGTCGATCTCGTGGCTGGCGCCCTCGGTGGTGGCGACGGCAGACGGCGTGATCTTGTCGATCGGCTCGGTCACCAGCCGCACGTTGTCGCGGTTGAACGTCGACAGGTAAGTGTTGTGGAAGCCGGGTCGTTTGCAGCCGATCGCGTACTGCGGCGTGAGTTGTTCGCGCACAACGGGATCCCGGACCTGGCGGCGCAAATACGCCCGGCCGATCGACTCCATCCACCGCGCCAGCGGGTACACCGTGAAGTACTGCGCCGGAAGCGGAAAGGTCACCTCGACGTAGGCCTGGCTGATCAGCCGCTGAAGGGCTAGGAGTGCTCGGCCGCCGGGTAGGCGCATCGCCCAGTGGGCGAGTTTGGGCAGCGGCACGTCGAACTTCGGGAAACACCAGATCGGTGTGCGCTGAAACACCGTGAGCTC
>DAIODV010000106.1:0-3169 GCA_036746615.1 Mycobacterium sp. | reverse complement strand
CGACTCCATCCACCGCGCCAGCGGGTACACCGTGAAGTACTGCGCCGGAAGGGGAAACGTCACCTCGACATAGGTCTGGCTGATCAGCCGGTGGAGCGATTTCGCGCCGGGCAGGCGCATCGCCCACTGGACCAGCTTCGGCAGCGCCACGTCGAACTTCGGGAAACACCAGATCGGTGTGCGCTGAAACACCGTGAGCTCTTTGACAATTGGCGCAATCTGGGGGATCAGCTGCACGGCCGAGGCGCCTGTGCCGATGACAGCGACCCGCTTGCCGGTCAGATCCTGGGTGTGGTCCCACCGGGCGGTGTGCATGACCGTCCCGCCGAAGCTGTCGACGCCGGCGATGTCGGGCAGTTTGGGCACCGTGAGTACGCCGCTGGCGTTCACCAGAAATCGGGCGGTGATTTCGCCGCCGGGATCGGTTTGCACGCGCCACAACGACCGCTCGTCGTCGAACTCCACCGCGAGAACCTTGGTGTTGAACCGGATCTTCGGCCGGATCCCGTACTTGGCCGTGCAGTGGTCGGCATAGGCCTTGAGCTCTTTGCCCGGCGCGTAAGTCCGCGACCAGTCCGGCCGCTGCTCGAACGAGTACTGGTAGGAAAACGACGGAATGTCCACGGCGATGCCGGGATAAGTGTTCCAGTACCAGGTTCCGCCGACGTCGTCGCCGGCCTCGATGATCAGGTAGTCGCCGAAACCAGCCTGATCGAACTTGATCGCAGCGCCGATGCCCGAGAACCCGGCACCGACGATGAGGGTGTGATAGTCGGGAGAATCGCCGTTCACGGTACCGACGGTACTAGTGCAAGGCTGCTTTCAGGGCGGCAAGCCCGCGGTTGGTTGCCTCGGCGGCCGCGGGGATGAGTAGGGCGAAGCTGGCGTAGCCGTGCACGAGAGTGGGCTCGTTGCTCAGCTCGGCGGGCACGCCGGCGTCGTTGAGCAGTTTGGCGTAGTAGGCGCCGTCGTCGCGCAGCGGGTCGTGTTCGGCTGTGCCGATGTACGCAGGCGGGAGGCCCGAGTGGTCGGCGGCGTTTGCCGGAGCCAACGTGACCGGCAAGGCGGCCGGCTCGCTGATGTCGACTCCCGGCAGGTACCAGGTCAAGAAGGCGTCGATGACGTCGCGGTCCAGAATCGGCGCGTCGGCGTTCTCGGTGAACGACGGCAACGACAGGTTTGCCGCGGTGGTCGGATACCACAGCAGCTGGAATGCGAGTGCGGGCCCGCCGTTATCGCGGGCCAAGAGCGCCATCACCGCGGCAATGTTGCCGCCGGCAGAATCGCCGGCGACCGCAATCCGGTTCGGGTCGCCGCCCAGCTCGGCGGCATGCTCGCCAACCCATTGCAGCGCGGCCCAGCAGTCGTCGACACCGGCCGGGAAGGGGTGTTCCGGCGCGAGCCGGTAATCCACGGACACCACGATCGCCTCGGCGCCGCCGGCGTGGGCACGCGCGAGGGGGTCGTGGGTCTCCAGGTCGCCGAGTGCCCAGCCGCCGCCGTGGTAGAAGACGACGACGGGCAGGTCGCTGTGCTGGGTGACCGGCGGCCAGTAGATCCGGACGGGGATCTCGCCGGCGATCGTGCGGGCCTCGATGCGCAGCTCAGGCAGCATTTCCGGGGGTACCTTCACCATCCGCAATTTCTCGCGGGCAACCTCGACGCCGTCTGCGGCGGTGAAGGTCAGGGGGAACGCGTCGAGGATGGCCTTCAGCGTCGGGTCGATCGGTGGGCGGGTGGTGGTCGGTTCCGTCATGGACCCACCCTATGCAGGGCGGCACGCAGCGCGGCCAGTCCCCGGTCAAGGGCGTCCGTGGCGGCGGGCACCACGCCGGCGTAGCCGACGTACCCGTGCACGAGGGTCTCGGCGTTGTCCACCTCGACGGGAACGCCAGCGGCGGCGAGCAGTTCGCCGTAGCGGATCCCGTCGTCGCGCAGCGGGTCGTGCCCGGCGACGGCGATATACGCCGGGGGCAGCCCAGCCAAGTCCTCGGCTCGTCCCGGCGCCATCCCGGGCGGGGGATCGGAGAGGTCGACATCGCCTGCGTACCAACGCGAAAACGCTGCGATCGATGCGCGGTCGAGGATAGCCGCGTCAGCGTTCTCCGTGAACGACGGCAACGACGTATCCCACAGCGTCGACGGATACCACAACAGCTGGAACAGAATTGGCGGGCCGCCGTTTTCGCGGGCCCGTTGCGCGACCACCGCGGAGATTGTGCCGCCGGCCGAATCCCCGGCTATCGCCAGGCGGGTGGCGTCGGCGTCGATCTCGCTACCGTGCTCGGCGACCCATTGCGTTGCGGCCCAGGCATCGTCGACGGCGGCGGGGTAGGGGTGTTCGGGTGCCAGCCGGTAGTCCACGGATACCACTACGGCATCGGCGCCGACGGCGTGCTGGCGACAGGTGCCGTCGTGGGTGTCGAGGTCGCCGGCAACGAAGCCGCCGCCGTGGAAGTACACGACCACCGGCGGCGTCCCGTGATCGGTTGGCGGCCAATAGATTCGGATGTTAATCGGTTCGGCCGGCCCGGCGATTGTGCGGTCTTGGACACGCAGCTCGGGATGAAACGATCGCCGCGGCAAGTCCCGCAGCCGCTGGCGGGCGACTTCGACTCCCTCGTCGGCGGATAACCGGAACGGGACGGCGTCCAGTACCTTCAGCAGAATGGGATCAACGGTGGGCACACAGACACCGTACGCATCGCGAATGGTGGTCGGCTGCTGGGTGGCAGCCGGTTGGGTCGGTCTCGCCTACGGCGTGTTTTTGACGGTGACAGCGCTGCGTTCACCGCCGGGGGTTGAGCTGACCGGACAGTGGACGGGCCAGCCGGCTTTCAAGGCATCGATGGCGCTGCTGCTGGCGTTCGCCGCGGCCGCACATCCGATCGTGCGCGAGCGGCGTTGGCTGATGCTGGCATTGGTGTTCTCGGCAGCCGGCGATGCGCTGCTGGCGATCCCGTGGTGGTCGGCGTCGTTCGTGTTCGGGTTGGGGGCATTTCTGCTGGCGCATCTGTGTTTTCTGGGTGCGCTGGTGCCGCTGGCGAAGTTGTCGGGTCGTTCGCGCGTGATCGCGGTTGCCGCGATGTGCGTGGCGTGCGTGGCGCTGCTGGCGTGGTTCTGGCCGCACTTGGGGCCCTTGACCGTTCCCGTCATGATCTACATCGTC
>DAIODV010000105.1:8215-10308 GCA_036746615.1 Mycobacterium sp. | reverse complement strand
ATGCCGAAACCTGCTGGCTCACTAGTCGATCGTGCCATGTGCGGCCGACAGGGCCGCCGGCCCCTACCAGCAGACCCGACAACGACCACGCGATCAGCCCGGCAGCTGCGACCGCCAGCCCAGCCCGAAACCAGCGCCACCGCCACAACACCGCAGCCAACACCGCGGCAACACCGACCACCAGAACACCGGAAATCCCGGACGGTACCGGCACACTGGCGGCGGGCACCGCAGCTGCCCAATGCGCGATCCGCAACACCCACCACAGTTCGGGGCCGGTGAACCGGATCAACAGCTGCGCTCCTGCCGGCCAGAACAAACACAACGCACCCGCCGCACTGCCCAGCACAGTGATCGGCGCGATGAGCGCCGCCACCGCAAGATTGGCGGCAGCAGCCACCAGACTCACCCGGCCCGAGATGCCCGCGATCAGCGGAGCCGTCACCAACTGCGCCGCACACGCGACGCAGAGCGCATCCGCCAGCGGCTTGGGCCAGCCACCCGCGACCAGCCGCCGCGACCAGATCGGGGCGATCACCACCAGCGCTGCCGTCGCCACAACTGACAGCGCGAGGCCCACGTCGACGGCCAACTGCGGCGCGGTGACCATCAACACCAACACCGTGGCGGCCAGCGCCGGAATCGCTTGCCGCCGCCGCGAAGACAACACGCCCACCAGTGCGATCGCGCCCATCACCGCCGCGCGCAACACGCTGGCTGTGGGCTGCACGACGATGACGAACATCACCAATGCGAGACCCGCCAGCGCCACCGCCGCCCGCGGTCCGATCAGCCGCGACGAGAACAGCACCGCTCCGCACACGATCGTGACGTTGGCCCCGGATACCGCTGTCAGGTGTGTCAAACCCGCGGCACGGAATTCTCGGGTGGTCAGCGTGCTGACCGTCGACGTGTCGCCGAGCACCAGCGCCGGCAGCATCGCCGCTTGATCTGCAGGCAACACGTGACGCGCCGTGGCGGCGAACGCCGCGCGCACTGCATGCGCAGCGCGGTGCACCGGCCCGGCGCGACCCATCGTCGGCGGGCCGATCGCGTTCACCACCGCCACCGTCAGGTCATGTCGGGCAGGGCGGGTGATTCTTGCGCGGAAGCCGACCGGCTCACCGACCATGACAGCGTTGAAGTCGCGTGCCGGCGCGAAAACCACTACACGGCCCGACATCCGGTTGGATCCCAGTTGCCGCAGCGTGGCACGAAACATCAATCGACCGCGACCCACCGACAGTGAGCTTTCGCTGGGCATAACGACCACCTGCGCGGCGGTTCCGAATGACGCGGTGACGGGATGGTGAGCAACTGCCTTGGCGCGCAACGCAATTCCGAATCCGAACCCCGCCCCAACGACGCCAACGGCAAGCACGCCCACGCCGATCGTGCGCATCCGTGCGTTTCGGTGCCCGGTGCGCCACAGCAGCAGGCTCAACAGGCTCGCGCCCAAACACACGGAGCCGACCACGCTGCCGATCGGCCAGATGATTCCCGCCGCGGTGACCGCCCAACTGGTCAATGCGGCCGGCACCAAGCGTGCATCGAGTCGCGCTGTGGCTGTGTCAGACACGAACCAACGGGCGCAGCTTTTCCAGACGCGCCGGGCCGATGCCGTCGACCTCGGCGAGTTGGTCGACACTGGTGAACTTGCCGTTGGCGTCGCGCCAGGCCACGATTGCCGCCGCTGTCACCGGACCAACGCCGGGCAGGGCGTCGAGCTGCTGCACCGTTGCGGTGTTCAGGTTGACCGCCTCACCCCGTGCGGGCTTGTCTGGACGAGATGTGCTGCTCGGCGCGCCCGGCGCCGCCGAACCGGAGCTCACCGAACTGCCCAATACCGGCGGTTGTCCTTTGACCGGTGCAATCCCGACGACGATCTGCTCGCCGTCGTCGACTTGGCGGGCCATATTCAGCCCGATGGTGTCGGCGCCATCCGTCACGCCGCCGGCCGCCTTGAGCGCATCTGCGATCCGCGCGCCGGGCGCCAATGTGACCAGGCCGGGCGTGTGAACCAGGCCCACCACACTCACCACCACCGGTTGATTCGGCTTGGCGGTCGGGCTCGAGCTCGAACCGCGGCTGGG
>DAIODV010000105.1:0-8183 GCA_036746615.1 Mycobacterium sp. | reverse complement strand
ACCAGCACCGCGACGGCGGCGATCGCAGCCAAAGCGATCGCGCCGGATCGGCCCGGGTCGGCGCGCACCCGGGCAAGCCAGCCGTCGTGCTGTCCCGGACCGTCCGGAAGCCACCGCGGCAGCAGCGAGTTCGGGTCGCTGTCGGCATCGGTGCCGTCGGCCCCGCTGTCCGGTTGAGCGCCGAGTCGTCGATGCAGGCGCTCGGCGGGCAGTTCTGTGCGCATGCGCCGACGGTAGGTGCGCCGACTGTCACAGCATGGGCATCGGGAGCCCTGCCGACACGGGGATGTGGACTAACTGCCAGCTGTGGATGGGTTTGACGGCTGGTCAGCCGGGTAGCCGGACCTCATGAGTACGAGCGTGCACGCAAATCCGAAGCCTGAAGCCTCGATCGGTGAGCTGATGAGTCAGCTGTCGGCTCAAGTCTCGCGGCTGGTGCGAGATGAAATGCGCTTGGCGCAGAAGGAATTTCAGCAGTCAGCTAAGCATGCAGGCCTGGGCGCCGGCCTCCTGAGCGCCGCAGGCTTGCTTGCGTTTTTCGGTGTGGCCAGCCTGATCGCGGCGGCCATTGCCGCGATCGCCTTGGCGCTGCCGGTCTGGGCGGCTGCGCTGATTGTCGGCGCGGCGGTGTTATCGGTGGCGGGAATGGCCGCTCTGCTCAGCAAGAAGCAGGCCAACGAAGTGACACCGGCGGCGCCGCAGACCGTCGCCAACGTCAAGAAAGACGTGCAGCAAGTGAAGGTTTCTCGCCATGACCGCAGCTAAACCTAACGAGCCCGGACGCGACGCGGACATCCGTGAGATCCAGGCTGACATCGAGCGCACCCGCGGCGAGCTCGGTCAGACTGTTGACGCGCTTTCGGCCAACCTGGACGCCAAAAAGGAAATGGTCGAGCGGTCCAGGGCCGCGGCCAAGCCGTCGCTGGCCGTAGTCGCATCGGTTGCCGGCGCGACCGTGGTCGCACTCTTCTGGTGGCGCCGCCGTTCGGCCCACCGCCACGGTTGAGGTTCCCGTGGGACTCACCGTCGCAGTCACCGGACCGACTGGCGATATCGGCATTTCGGCCGTCGCCGCCCTGGAGCAGCACCCCGATGTCGACCGCATTATCGGCATGGCGCGACGGCCTTTTGACCCCAATCCGCACGGATGGATCAAGACCGTCTACCGCCAGGGCGACATCCTCGACCGCGACGCGGTCGACGGCCTAGTCGCCGAAGCCGATGTGGTGGTCCACCTGGCGTTCATCATCATGGGTTCGCGCGAGGACAGTGAGCGGGTCAATCTCAACGGAACCCGCAATGTCTTCGAAGCTTGCGTGGCCGGTGCCCCAGAGGGTCGCCCGCGCAGGCTGGTGTACAGCTCGTCGGTGGCCGCCTACGGCTACCACTCCGACAACCCCGTGCCCCTCACCGAGGACGTCCCGCCGCGAGGTTCTCCCGAGCATTACTACTCCGAGCAGAAGGCCGCCTGCGAAGCGCTGCTCGCTGAACTCACCGACAAATCGCCACTGGAGGTGTTCATCCTTCGGCCCTGCATCGTCGCGGGCCCGCATGCGCACGCGCTGGCCGAGGCAGTGCCGTGGAATCGCGTGCCCTACCTGAGCACCGCGAGCCGAATGCTGCCGGTGCTCAAACCGCCTGTCCCCGATCCCGGGAATCCACTGCAGCTGGTGCACCACGACGACGTCGCCGCCGCCATCGCGTTAGCCGCGACGGGGTCGGCCACGCCGGGCGCCTACAACCTCGCCGGCGACGGGGTGCTGTCGGTCTCCGATGTGGCCGCCGCGCTGGGTGCCCGGCCGGTGCGCGTGCCCAATGTTGCGGCAACGGCGGCCTCGGCCGTCCTCGCCCGGTTGCCGGTGGTTCCGTCGGCCGCCGAATGGCTGCATATCGCGCGCACGTCGGTGGTGATGGACACCACGAAGGCGAAAACGCAGCTGGGCTGGACGCCGCAGTACACATCCGCGCAAACGTTGGATGCGCTGGTCGAGTCGTTATAGACCAGCCGCCTGACCGGTTGGTTGGCGCTGCGGATAACGTGCATGACAGGACCGTCGTATCGATCACAGGAGACTGCCATGCAACTGGCACTCACGCCGGATGAAGCCGCCTTCCGCGACGAGCTGCGTACCTTTTACACGACGAAGATTCCGGCGGAGCTTCGCGAGAAGACCCGTCAGGGTCTGCCGCTGGGTCGCGACGACTTCATCACCAGCCACAAGATCCTCAACGATCACGGGCTCGCCGTGCCGAACTGGCCGGTCGAGTGGGGCGGCAAGGACTGGACGCCGGCTCAGCACCAGATCTGGCTGGACGAGATGCAGCTGGCCTCGGTTCCCGAGCCGCTGAACTTCAACGCGAAGATGGTCGGACCGGTGATCGCCGAGTTCGGGTCCCAGGAGATCAAGCAACGCTTCCTGCCGCCGACGGCCGCCCTGGACATCTGGTGGTGCCAAGGGTTCTCCGAGCCCGAAGCCGGCTCGGATTTGGCGTCGCTGCGTACCACCGCCCTGCGCGACGGCGACAGCTACGTGGTCAACGGACAGAAGACCTGGACGACCTTGGGCCAATACGCCGACTGGATCTTCTGTCTGGTGCGCACGGACCCGCAGGCGCCGAAAAGGCAGGCGGGCATCTCATTTTTGCTCATCGACTTGGACACCCCTGGCATCACGATGCGGCCGATCAAGTTGATCGACGGCAGCGTCGAGGTCAACGAGGTCTTCTTCGAAGACGTCCGGGTGCCCGCCGATCAGCTTGTCGGAGAAGAGAACCAGGGCTGGTCATACGCGAAGTTCCTGTTGGGCAACGAGCGGACCGGCATCGCCGGGGTGGGCCGTACCAAGGTTCGTCTCGCCGAGGTCAAGCAGTGCGCCACCGACACCGGCATGCTGGACGATCCACTGTTCGCCGCTCGGCTGGCTGAAGCCGAAAACGAGTTACTGGCACTAGAACTCACGCAGATGCGGGTCGCGTCCGGGTCTGCGGACGGCAAGCCCAATCCGGCGTCGTCGGTGCTCAAGTTGCGCGGCAGCGTGTTGCAGCAGATCGCCACCGAACTGCTCGTCGAAGTCGCCGGCCCGGATGCGCTGCCGTTTGAGGCCGGCGACCAGATCGCGTCACCGGAATGGGCGCAGGGCAGTGCGCCGCACTACCTGAATTACCGCAAGACGTCGATCTACGGCGGTAGCAATGAGGTACAGCGCACCATCATCGCGTCGACCATTCTCGGGCTGTAAGGGAGCGTAGGCCATGGATTTTCAGTTGAGCGACGAACAGGTTCTGCTGCGCGACACCACGCGCGACTTGCTGTCCCGAAGCTACGACCCGGAAAGCCGCAACAAGGTCATCGGCAGCGAGCTGGGCTGGAGCCGCGAGGTGTGGACTCAGCTGGCTGACACCGGGATTCTCGGGCTTGGCTTCGATCCTGACGAGGCCGGTCAGATCGAGGTGATGGTTGTGCTCACCGAAGTTGGGCGTCGGCTGGCCCCTGAACCCGTCGTGCATGCGGCGCTGGGACCGGGGACGATCATCGCCGAGGTCGGCAATGACGCGCAAAAGGAGCTTCTCGATGAGGTCGCGGCCGGGCAGCGGCTGCTGGCATTTGCTCATCTCGAACCCGGGGTGCGCGCCGCGGCCACCGAACATGTCGCGACAATTGCTGTACAGCAAGGGGATTCGTGGCTGCTCAGCGGGCGAAAGAACCCAGTGCTTGCCGGCGACTCCGCTGACACCCTGGTGGTCAGCGCGAAATTGCCCGACGGCGGAATCGGGTTATTCCTGGTCGACGGTGAGGCCGTGAGCCGCCAGCCGTATCGCACCTTCGACGGCCAGCGAGGCGCGCAGATCGACCTCGACCAGGCTTCGGGCCAGCCGCTCGGCGACGCGGTGGACGCGTCGGCCGCCATCCGCAACGGCGTCGTGCGCATCCAGTCCGCGTTGTGCGCGGAAGCGGTCGGCGCCATGGAAGAGGCGTTGCGGTTGACCACCGATTACCTCAAGGCGCGCAAGCAATTCGGTGTCACGCTCAACAAGTTCCAGACGCTCACCCAGCGTGCGGCCGACATGTACGTGTCGCTGGAGTTGGCCCGCAGCATGAATCTTTACGCCGCGATGTCAATCGCCGACGGCAATCTCGACCCGGTGATCGCCGCACGGGCCAAGCTTCAGATCGGCCGCTCGGGCCAGCACATCGCGCAGGAGTCGATACAGCTGCACGGCGGCATCGGGATGACCGCGGAGTATCCGGTCGGCCACTACGCGGCGCGGCTGACCGCGATCGAACGCACTCTTGGTTCATCCCTGGACCAGTTGCATGTGCTAATCGATCAGGTCAGCGACTACCACATCGTGACGCTGTAAGGCCTGTCATGGCCGAGCTTTCCGCCGAAGTCGTCGAGTTCCTCTCCGAAGGCACGCGCACTGCGATGCTGGGTTACCTCGCCGCCGACGGGCGGCCGCTGGTGGCTCCAGTGTGGTTTATTGTCGACAACGGCGAGCTGGTGTTCAACACGGGCCGTGAGTCGGCGAAAGGCCGTGCGCTGGCGAGAGATTCACGTGTCGTCATCTGTGTCGACGACCCACATCCGCCTTACGCGTTCGTACAGGTGCAGGGAACAGCATCGATGCAGGACGGTACCGAAGACTTGCTCGACGTCGCAACGCGGATCGGCGGGCGCTACATGGGCGCCGACCGCGCCGACGAATTCGGCCAACGCAACGGCGTGCCTGGCGAGCTAGTCGTCCGGGTCCGGCCCACCAAGGTCATCTCGGCGTTCGATATCGCCGACTGACGTTGTAACCGATCAACTTTGCTCTGCGGCCGGCTCCGGCTCCGCACTCGGCTCCGCCGCGGCAGACCCTGAGCCGTTCGACGAACCATTGGACGAGCCGTTGGATGACGACGCTGCCGCCGTCTCCCGTTCGGCGTCGGGCATCTGAGCCGCGAGGTACTCGCCCAGCCCGCCGATCGTCGGGTAATCGAACACCGCGGTGGCGTTGATCGTGAACTTGCCACCGAACTGGCTGTGCAACCTATTGCGGAGTTCGACCGCCATCAGCGAGTCGGTGCCCAGGTCCAGGAACCGGCTCGTCGGGGCAGGCGGCTGCGCGAGCCGTAGGAAGCCCTGCACTTCGCGCTGCAGGAACTCCGTGATGAACGTCGCCCGCTCAGACACCGGGAGTTCTTGCAGTTGCTTGAGCAATTCGCTGTCGACGACCTCAGACATCTCACTCGGCAACACCAGGTCCAGGATCGGCGGACGGGAACTGCCGAGCACCTTCGCCGCGCGCGACCAGTTGGCCTTCAGAACAGTCGCCTGCCCGGTCCCGTTGGCGACCACCTCGGCGAGCGCACCCAGCGCACCCGACGCATCCAGCGGGAGCAGTCCCTGCGCACTGATGTTGACGCTGGCGGCCTCCGACGACGCCATACCGCCCCCGCCCCAGGGGCCGAAGTTGATCGCGGTGCCCGGCAGTCCGTGGGCCTTGCGGTCGGCGATCAGACCGTCGAGCAACGCGTTGGCCGTCGAGTAGTTGGCCTGGCCCGGTGAGCCCAGCAAGCTCGACACCGACGAGGACACGATGAAGAAGTCGACCTTGTCGTTCCTCGTCAAGCGGTCCAGGTAGAACGCGCCGAACGCCTTGGGCGCCAACGTCGTCCGGAACCGGTCCAGGTCCTGCTGGTTGAGCAGCGCGTCGTCGAGCACACCGGCCAGATGCACGACCCCCGCGAGCGGAGACACCTCCGTGCGGATGCGCTCCAAGAGCTTCTCCACGTCCGACTCCTGACCGATATCGGCCGAGAAGATGTGGATGCGGGTCTTGTAGCGCTCGGTGATCTCGTCGATCGTCCGCTGCGCCTCCACATCCGGCTCACGCCGACTGGTCAAGACGATTTCACCGGCACCGAGCTGCGCCAGGTACGACGCCGCGCTGAGACCGATGGCACCGAGACCACCAGTGACCAGATAGCTCCGATCAGGCCGCGGTGCAAGCGGATTCGGCATCTGGCACACAATCTTTCCGATGTGCCGGGCCTGCTGCATGCGCCGGAACGCCGTCCTGGCCTCCGTCAGCGGGTAGATCTCGGCGGGCAGCGGGGTCCACTCTCCCTTCGCCAACCCGTCCGACACCTCACTGAGCAAGGTGCGAATCCGGTCGGGTTCGTCGAACATCACCGTGTCCAACGCGACGATCTCGTAGGCGATGTCGGGTCGGGCTTCGGTCATCTGCTCGGGAGTCCAGATGTCGCGCTTGGCGATCTCGGCGAAACGTCCGTTCTTCGCGGTCGCCCGCACGGTCGCCTCGACGAACCCTTCGCTGGTCAGGCTGTTGAGCACCACGTCGACCCCGGCGCCGTCGGTATCCGCGAGGATCTGGTCGGCGAAATCGGTTGTGCGCGAGTCGTACACATGCTTCACGCCGAGCTTGCGCAGCGTCGCCCGCTTGAAGGTGCTTGCCGTCGCGTAGACCTCGGCACCATGTCGTTGCGCCATCTGGATGGCGGCCAATCCGACACCGCCACTGGCGGCGTGGATGAGCACCTTGTCGCCGGGATTCAGCTTCGCCCAGTCGAACGACAGCCGGACCGTGAGCGCCGCGGCCGGAATGGTCGCGGCCTCAACCGCGCTCACCCCGTCCGGGATCGGCGCCAGGAACTGGGCCGGCACGTTGAACCGGCTGGCGAACGCGCCCTGCATAGAGCCGTAAACCCGCTGGCCGACCTCCAGTCCAGTGACGCCCTCGCCCAATTGTGTGACGGTGCCGGCGAAGTCGCCACCGACCGGCCCCGGGTCGCCCGGGTAGAGGCCCAGCACGTTGAGCACGTCGCGGAAGTTCAGGCCTGCGGCCTCAACGCGCACCTGGACGTAGCCCTCGTCCGGCGGCAACACTTCCTTTTCGGTCAAGCGCAGGTTGTCGATCGCGCCGCGTTCGGTCGGGAGCAGGGCGTAATCGTCGGCGCGCGGCACTGTGAGGTGACCGCTGCGTGACCACTGCAGCAATCGGGATGCCAACGCCTTGCCTTGGCGCAGAGCGATTTCCGGCTCATCAATCGGAGCGCCGAGCAGGCCGGTCAACAGTTTCACCGCTTCCGGCGATCCGTCGACGTCGACCAGCTTGCTGCGCAGGCCCGGTTCCTCGTTTTTGATGGTGCGCCCCAGGCCCCACAGCGCGGCTTGCACAGCATCGACCGGCTCCCCGGATTCGGTCGCCACCGCCCGTTCAGTGACAATCCACAGCCCGCCAGGCAGTTTCACCGAGTTGTCAGCTTGCGCGGTGTGCACCGCGCTAAGCAGATTCTCGATCTCGGCTTCCAGCCGGGTGATCTGCGCTGCGGTCGACTCCGTGCTTGACTCCTCGGCCTTCGGCCGCAAGCTGCGCCACACGATGCCGGCGTACGGCATGCCCTTCTCATGTGCCTGTGCCAAGGCCTGGCCCAGTAGCTCGGAGTCGTTGGCCCGGTCGAACGGGATGCAACCCGGCAGCGCGGCCGCCAGCTCGCTGAATCCGGCGACCAGCCATGTGCCGCTGGGGGTTGCGGCCTCGTCAGTCGCCGGCGCAAGTGGCACCTCGTGCCAGCCGAGGGTGTATAGCAGCCGGGTGGTATCGCCACCGAGCCCGCGCAGCAACGCTTCTCGGGGAGCCCGCTTGACGGTGAAGCCGCGAATCCCGCCCAGGTTGCGGCCGTCGCGATCGAGGTATTCGAGGTCGAATACCTGGGTTTCGCTGTCGAGTTCGCTTGTGTGCCACTTGGCCCGGCAGTAGAACCGGCGCGGCATCTTCTCTTTCAGCGTCACCTGCTCGTAGCGCAGCGGCAGGAACAGACCGCTGACGCCCTGCTCGGCCGCACGCAGCGCGGGGAAGGCGGGGAAGGCGACGCCAGTGCACAGATCCATCAGGACCGGGTGCATCGGTTCGGTGCCGAGGTTCTCGGACAGTTCTTCGCCGACCGAGATGTCGCCGATCGCTTCACCCTCGCCCAGCCACAACGACTTCAGCGATCCGGACCAGTTCGGGCCCCACGACAGTTCCAGGTCGTCGAAGGTCTCGAACAACTCCTGCGGGCGCATGCGCTCCATCCGCTCGATCGCCGCGTCGATTGGCTCCGGCGGGTCGGTGACCTCCGGCTCTTCGCCGGCGCCGGCGATAGCGGTTCCGGCGGCGTTTTGCGTCCATTCGGC
>DAIODV010000104.1:10002-10341 GCA_036746615.1 Mycobacterium sp. | reverse complement strand
GGCGTTCCCGGTGTGGCGCAGGGCGCGATTCAGGGCGCCAAGTACGCCGCTGCCGCAATCAAAGCCGAACTGGCCGGCGCCAATCCGGCCGATCGCGAGCCCTTCCAGTACTTCGACAAAGGCTCGATGGCCACGGTCTCGCGGTTCTCTGCCGTTGCGAAAATCGGTCCGCTGGAATTCGGCGGGCTGATCGCATGGTTCGCGTGGCTGCTGCTGCACCTGGTGTATCTCATCGGGTTCAAGAACAAGATCACCACCGTGCTGTCGTGGATGGTGACATTCCTCAGCGGCCGGCGCGGCCAGCTGACCATCACCGAACAGCAAGCGTTTGCCCGCACC
>DAIODV010000104.1:0-9992 GCA_036746615.1 Mycobacterium sp. | reverse complement strand
CAAGGCGAAGCGACGCCGGCCGCTAGCTAGGCGGTTGGTCCAGGTTCTGCAGCCGCACCTGACCGCGGGCCACCACCCGATCGTCGGAATCGGTGATGGTGACCAGCCATAGTTGCTGACGACGACCCCGATGCAGCGGCGTCGCGGTGCCATAAGCGGTGCCACTACCGATGGCACGCAGGAAGTCGGTGTTGTTGTTGACGCCGACCACCGCGCCGCCGCCCTGGGCGTTCAACCAGGTCCACGCGGCGACGCTGGCCATGCTCTCGACCATCGAGCAATACACGCCGCCGTGCACGATGCCCATCGGCTGCAGCAACTTGGGCTGCACCTCGAGCTGGGCGCGTGCGCCGTCCGGGCTGAGCTCGGTGAACACCAGCCCTAACTCGTTGTCGAACGGCGCCTCGAAACCCGGCGGGATGATTGATCCTGGCGATGCCTGCACGCCCTTGTGTTTACACCACGGCCAGCCGGTCCTTCGCGTCCGGTAAACGCAGGCGAGCCCCGTGCGCAAGGCACGGGGCTCGCCCATCGAGTTGACCGGGGGTCGCTGCAGCCCTCAGCACGCCGTCACGGTCAGCTATCGCTCGCTGGATGCAGCATAGGCAAGGCTGCCCTAATTTTGCAAGGGTTACGTATTCGCTGGCGAGGTACCCAACGACCGCGTACCGGCAGGCCGAGACCCACCAGCGCGTCGAGCACTGCTTGACCGCGCCGCATCGCGGACAACTCATTGGCGCCGGCCAGCTGTGGCACCTGGGTCGCAGTCGCGACCACCATCGACCCCACGATGTGCCACATCGCGGCTACCGAAAGCGCGCCACGGCTGACCGCGTGCAGTTTGGCGAACAACGGTCCTAGTGAGCGGTGACACCGGTGCGCGACCCAGGTCGCCAACGCCGCCTCGCTCGGCAGCCGTACCACGTCGTCGCGAAGGGGGTCGCTGGCCAGCACCCGAAGCGTCGGGTCGACGACCGCGGCCCAGTCGATGGCGCCTTCGGAGTCGACGTGGACCCACAGGTTCTCCAGGCCGGTGTCCCACGCCCGCGCTTCGAGCACCACCAGCGCGACCACGCGCCCGATCACGGTGTGGATCAGCGTCGCTGCCAATTGCCGAGCGGCGCTGCGGCGGTCCATGTCCAACGCGGCCGCGTCGAACATGGCCTGCAGACGATCGGCGTGCACGGCCGACTCCAGTGGCCACCACCGGCGGATCGACACGTCGGCCAGCACCGCGACACCGTAGACCCGCGGACACTGCGGATACAGTTCGCGAAGCCGCCTGCTGGACTCGTGCAGCGGCAGCATGCGGTCAATGGCAATGGCTGCGATGAGCGGATCGTCGATCAGGGTCGTCACGAGCACCTCCTTTTGTTAGGTTAGCCTAACCATGGAACCAAGGGTTGTGCTGTGAAGGCCGTCACACCGCGGGGACCTCTGCGAAGGGCCTACCAGGGCATTCGACAGCTGTTAGTCAGTGGCGGCCAGATTGGTACGACCGCCGGTAGTAAGCCGGAGTAGTCTTGCGTCATTGCACAGGAGATGAACGAACATGGCTAAGCTGACGCGTCTGGGAGATCTCGAACGTGCGGTGATGGATCATCTTTGGTCCGCTCCTCAACCTCAAACGGTGCGGCAGGTGCACGAGGCGCTATCCGCCCGACGCGAGCTGGCGTATACGACGGTGATGACCGTCCTGCAGCGACTGGCCAAGAAGAATCTGGTCTCCCAAATTCGTGACGACCGCGCGCACCGGTACCTTCCTGTGCACGGCCGAGACGAGCTGGTCGCCGGCCTCATGGTCGACGCACTGGATCAGGCCTCAGACTCCGGAAGCCGACAAGCGGCCCTGGTGCATTTCGTCGAACGGGTTGGCGCCGACGAAGCCGATGCGCTTCGCCGGGCACTTGACGAACTGGAGTCCGGTCATCGCGACGCGCCCACTGGTGGCGCTCGACCCGAGGGCTAAGGGAGACTGGCACCGTGTCCGGGCTAGCCTTCACCATTCTCGCGGTGATGCTGGTCGGCCCGGTACCGGCCCTATTATCGCGGGCCAAGTGGCCACTACGTGCTCCACGCGCAGCGATGGTGCTCTGGCAGGCCGTCGCCGTCGCCGCGGTGCTCTCAGCGTTCAGCGCCGGGATCGCAATCGCCAGCCGGCTGTTTCTCCCCGGCCCCGACGGGCGGCCGACCGCCACCCCGATCGGTGGCATCCATCGACTCGGCTGGCCGCTATGGACCCTGGATGTCGTGGTTTTCGGGCTCACCCTGCTGATCGGCGCCCGGCTGGCCATCGCCGTGCTTCGGGTGGCCATCACCACGCGTCGGCGCCGCGCCCACCATCGAATGCTCGTCGACCTGCTCGGGGTGGCACCGGACGCGGTGTCCGCACGGGCCTGCGCCCACGAGCGTGACTTGCGCGTCCTGGAAGTCGCGCAACCACTGGCCTACTGCCTGCCCGGCGTCCGCAGCCGAGTGGTGGTCAGCGAAGGGACGCTGGACTCTCTCGCCGAGACCGAGATCGCGGCGATCCTGAGCCATGAGCGTGCCCATCTGCGCGCCCGTCACGATCTCGTCCTCGAGGCCTTCACCGCTGCCCACGCGGCATTCCCCCGATTCGTCCGCAGCGCAAACGCTTTGGACGCGGTGCAACTGCTGGTCGAGCTGCTCGCCGACGACGCCGCAGTGCGGGTAACCGGCCGCACTCCCCTCGCCCGTGCCCTGGTGACCTGTGCGTCGGGTCGCACACCGCTAGGCGCGCTTGCCGCAGGCAGCGCCCACACGCTGCTGCGGGTGCGCCGGCTTTCCGGAAGCGGCAATAGCCTGATGTGGTCGACGGCTGCCTACCTCGCCGCCGCCGCAGTGCTGGTGGTGCCCACCATCGCACTGGCTATTCCGTGGCTGACCGAACTGCAACGGCTGTTCTTCGCCGCCTAGCCTCCGGCTGGCCGGCCGAATCTCGCTGTGCCACAGTGTTCGGTGCAAGGCTTGGATGAAGCCACGACCCTGAGAGGCGAATACATGAGCTCGGAATCGAACGCCACTGCCGGCACCGCGCAAATCGGAGTCACCGGACTGGCGGTCATGGGGTCGAACATCGCGAGGAACTTCGCTCACCACGGTTACACCGTGGCGCTACACAACCGATCCGTCGCCAAAACCGATGCGTTGTTGAAAGACCATGGCAGCGAAGGCAAATTCGTGCGGTCGGAGACCATCAAGGAGTTTCTCACCGCGTTGGAGAAGCCGCGCCGGGTGCTGATCATGGTCAAGGCCGGTGACCCCACCGACGCCGTCATCAACGAGCTCGCCGACGCGATGGAGGAAGGCGACATCATCATCGACGGGGGCAACGCGCTCTACACCGACACCATCCGCCGCGAAAAGGCGATGCGCGAACGCGGCCTGCACTTCGTCGGCGCGGGCATCTCCGGCGGCGAGGAGGGTGCGTTGAACGGCCCGTCGATCATGCCTGGCGGCCCGGCCGAGTCGTACAAGTCGCTGGGCCCGCTGCTCGAGGAGATCTCGGCCCACGTCGACGGAGTCCCCTGCTGCACGCACATCGGCCCCGACGGCGCCGGGCACTTCGTCAAGATGGTGCACAACGGCATCGAGTACTCCGACATGCAGTTGATCGGCGAGGCCTACCAGTTGCTACGCGACGGCCTCGGCAAGACCGCCGACGAGATCGCCGACGTGTTCGACGAGTGGAACAAGGGCGATCTCGACAGCTTCCTGGTCGAGATCACCGCGCAGGTGCTGCGCCAGAAAGACGCAAGGACCGGCAAGCCGCTGGTGGATGTGATCCTCGACGAGGCCGAGCAGAAGGGCACCGGCCGCTGGACGGTCAAATCGGCGCTGGATCTCGGTGTGCCGGTGACCGGTATCGCCGAGGCGGTGTTCGCCCGGGCGCTGTCGGGGTCGGTGACGCAGCGTAAGGCAACCACCGGGCTGGCCTCCGGCGATCTGGGCAAAAACCCAAGCGACGCAAAGCAATTCATCGAGGATGTCCGCCAGGCCCTGTACGCGTCGAAGATCATCGCCTACGCCCAGGGCTTCAACCAGATTCAGGCCGGCAGCGCCGAATACGACTGGGGAATCACGCCCGGCGATCTGGCCACCATCTGGCGGGGTGGCTGCATCATCCGCGCGAAGTTCCTCAACCGGATCAAAGACGCCTTCGATGACGACCCTGACTTGGCCTCGCTGATCGTCGCGCCGTATTTCCGCAGTGCCATCGAATCGGCGATCGACAGTTGGAGTCGGGTCGTAGTGGCCGCTACCGAGCTGGGCATCCCGATCCCGGGCTTCGCCTCGGCGTTGTCCTACTACGACGCGCTGCGCACCGAGCGGCTGCCCGCCGCGCTGACCCAGGGGCTGCGGGACTTCTTCGGCGCACACACCTACGGACGCATCGACGAGGATCCCAGCAAGAAGTTCCACACATTATGGAGTGGGGACCGCACCGAAGTGCCCGCCTAGCAGGGCCAAATAAGGGGTACGCAGGAGCCGATGAAATTTCTGGACGGGCACCGTCCCGCATACGACCTGACCTACGACGACGTCTTCATCGTCCCGAATCGTTCGGACGTGGCGTCACGGCTCGACGTCGATCTGGCCACCCGCGACGGCTCCGGCACCACCATCCCGGGGGGGGTGGCCAACATGCCCGCGTTCGCCGGCCGGCGGATGGCAGAGACGGTGGCCCGCCGCGGCGGGATTGTGGTGCTGCCGCAAGACCTTCCGACCACCGCGGTGCAGCGCACGGTCGACTTCGTCAAAAGCCGCGACCTGGTTGTCGATACTCCGGTGATCCTGGCGCCCGACGATTCGGTGTCGGATGCGCTGGCGTTGATTCACAAGCGCGCGCACGGCGCCGCGGTCGTGGCCTTCGAGGGCCGACCGATCGGGCTGGTCACCGAATCGTGCTGCGACGGTATCGATCGTTTCGCACGAGTGCGCGACGTCGCGATTACCGACTTCGTCAACGCGCCGGTGGGCACGGACCCGCGACAGGTCTTCGATCTTCTCGAGCAAGCCCTGGTCGATGTCGCGGTGCTGACCGGACCCGACGGCACGCTGGCGGGTGTGTTGACCCGCACCGGCACGATCCGCGCGGGCATTTACACGCCGGCCACCGACGCGGCAGGCCGACTGCGCATTGGTGCCGCGGTCGGCATCAACGGCGACGTGGCCAGCAAAGCGCAGGCGTTGACCGAGGCGGGCGTCGACCTGGTTGTCGTCGACACCGCGCATGGACATCAGGTCAAGGCGCTAGACGCGATCAAGTCGATCTCGTCTCTGGATCTGGGTGTGCCGCTGGTCGCCGGCAACGTGGTGTCGGCCGAAGGGACCCGCGATCTGGTCAGCGCCGGGGCGTCGATCGTCAAGGTAGGGGTGGGCCCGGGCGCGATGTGCACTACGCGGATGATGACCGGTGTCGGTCGGCCGCAGTTTTCCGCTGTGCTTGAATGCGCTTCGGCGGCAAGGCAACTCGGGGCGCATGTGTGGGCCGACGGCGGGGTGCGCCACCCCCGCGACGTGGCCTTGGCGTTGGTGGCCGGCGCGTCGAACGTGATGATCGGATCATGGTTTGCCGGCACCTATGAATCCCCCGGCGACCTGATGCGTGACCGTGACGACCAGCCCTACAAAGAGAGCTACGGGATGGCGTCCAAACGCGCCGTGGTTGCCCGCACCGCAGCCGACAGTGCCTTCGAGCGTGCCCACAAGGCGTTGTTCGAGGAGGGTATTTCGACCTCGCGGATGGGGTTGGACCCGAATCGCGGCGGTGTCGAGGACTTGATCGACCACATCACGTCGGGAGTTCGCAGCACGTGCACCTATGTCGGAGCGTCGACGTTGGCCGAGTTGCATGAGCGGGCCGTGGTCGGAGTGCAATCCGCGGCGGGCTTCGCTGAAGGCCATCCGCTGCCGTTCGGCTGGTAGCGCCAGATCGGCTGCTGGCGTGTCGTCGCAGCAACGGCGGCTAATGCGGGCTAAGCCTTCGTTACCATAGGAACTTCACGTAGTCGTCGAATTCATCGAAGGAGAGGGTCTCCGTGCCCCAGGCACCCGCGCCATCCGGCGTGTGTGACGCCGACTCCGAGGAGCCTCCTTCCTGCCGGTTGCCGCGATGAACCTCGCTGTCACCCTGCTCAGCCTGCTGGCCATCGTGCTGCTCATCGCGGGCAACGCGGCGTTTACGGCCGCCGAGTTCTCGTTGACCACGCTGGAGCGCAGCACTGTCGAAGCCAACGCCCGCGCAGGTGGCCGCCGCGACCGGTTTGTGCGCCGCGCCCACCACACCCTTTCTTTCCAGCTGTCCGGAGCGCAGTTGGGCATCTCGATAACCTCGCTGGTCACTGGATATCTCACCGAGCCGTTGGTGCGCGAACTGCCGCATCCGGCCATGGATGCGCTCGGCGTACCCGACCGGATTGCCGACGGGGTCGTCGCGTTTGCAGCACTGGTGGTCGTCACGTCGGTGTCGATGGTCTTCGGTGAACTGGTGCCCAAGAATCTGGCGGTCGCCCGGCCACTGCCCACGGCCCGCGCTATCGCGGGTCCGCAGTTGCTGTTCTCCTACGTCATGACGTTCGCGATCCGGCTGACAAATGGTGTGGCTAACCGGATCCTGCACAAGCTGGGAATCGAGCCCGCCCAGGAACTGCGGTCGGCCCGCTCTCCCCAGGAGCTGGTTTCGCTGGTCCGCACCTCTGCTCGCAGCGGGGCTCTGGATCCGACCACAGCGGCGTTACTGCATCGATCACTGCAGTTCGGCACCCTGACCGCCGAAGAGCTGATGACCCCGCGTTCGAAAATCGTTGCGCTGCAAACAGATAGCACCGTGGCAGATCTGGTCGCAACAGCCACCGAGAGCGGGTTTTCCCGGTTCCCGATCGTCGAGGGCGACCTCGACGAGACCGTCGGCATGGTGCACGTCAAACAGGTCTTCGGTGTTCCGGCCGCCGAGCGGCGGCACACCTTGCTGACCGCCGTCGCGCAGCCGGTTGCGGTAGTGCCCTCCACACTTGACGGCGATGCGCTGATGGGAGAAATCCGGGCCAACGGCTTGCAGACCGCGATGGTCGTCGACGAGTACGGCGGTATCGCGGGCATGGTGACCGTCGAGGACCTGATCGAAGAAATCGTCGGCGATGTCCGCGACGAGCACGACGACACCACACCGGACGTGATGGCATCCGGCAATGGGTGGCGGGTGTCGGGGCTGCTGCGCATCGACGAGGTTGCCTCCGCCACTGGTTATCACGCGCCGGAGGGCGAATACGAGACGATCGGCGGGCTGGTGCTTCAGCAGCTGGGTCGCATTCCGGTCGCCGGCGACTCGGTCCAGCTGAGCGGGCATGAAGCCGACGGCATAGCCGATTCCACGGCCTCCTGGCAGGCCCGGGTGATCCGGATGGACGGCCGCCGCATCGACCTGCTCGAGCTGACCCGGTTGGAGGAGTCGCGGTGATGGATGACTTGCTGGGACTGCTGGCGACCATCCTGCTGGTGGCCACCAACGCGTTTTTCGTCGGCGCGGAATTCTCGCTGATCTCGGCACGTCGCGATCGGCTGGAGGCGTTGGCTGAGCAAGGCAGGTCGAGCGCCGTTACCGCGATCAGGGCGGGAGAACAGCTGCCCCTGATGTTCGCGGGAGCGCAGCTGGGGATCACGGTGTCGTCGATCCTGCTCGGCCGCCTCGGTGAGCCCGCCGTGGCCGGCCTGCTGCGACGGCCGTTCGACGCGTTCGGCGCCTCGCCCCTGCTGCACACGGCGTCGTTTGTGGTCTCGTTGGCGATAGTGGTGACGCTGCATGTGCTGCTCGGCGAGATGGTGCCGAAGAACATCGCCATCGCCGGCCCGGAGAAGACGGCGATGCTGCTGATCCCGGCCTACCTGGTGTATGTCCGTACCGTCCGGCCGATCATCACGTTCTACAACCGCTGCACCAGCGCCACGCTGCGGGCGCTGCGAGTGCAACCTCGAGACGAGCTCGATGTCACCGTCTCCACCGTGGAGCTGTCCGAGATGATCGCCGAATCGGTGTCGGAAGGCCTGCTGGATCCCGAGGAGCACACCCGGCTGACCCGGGCGCTCCAGATCCGCAACCGGCGAGTCGCCGACGTCGCGGTGCCGGTCGCCCAGATTCGCGCGGTGCCGGTGGCCGGTCCCGGGTCCGGGCCGACGGTCGAGGCGGTGGAAAAAGCGTTGGCCGCGACCGGCTACTCCCGGTTCCCGGTGGTGGACGTCGAGCGCAGGGTCATCGGCTACCTGCACATCAAGGACGTGCTGTCGCTTGGTGACGATCCCCACGCCGTGGTCGACCTGGCGCGGGTTCGGCCGCTGCCGCAAATTCGCGCCTCGCTGTCGGTTCCCGAGGCGCTGTCGAGGATGCGGCGCAGTAAGAGTCATCTGGCGCTGGTCACGGGGCAGGACGGGTCCGTTGTCGCGATGGTCGCGTTGGAGGACCTGGTCAGAGACTTGGTGGGCGCGGTGCGGGACGGGATGCAACGTGTGTGAACTCGAGCATGACCAGTGGACGGCGCGCGCCGAGGCGCACGCCGACCGCGTCGAGGCGTTCGTCGCGCCCCACGTCGAACGGGCCCGGACCGGCGAAGCGCACCCGGTGTGGGATTTCCTCTTCAGCTACTACAGCCTGCGGCCGGGACAGCTGCGCTGCTGGCATCCGGGCCACGGGGTGCGGCTCGCAGGCCGCGAGGCCATCCGTCGCTACGGTGGCCGCCGCGGTTACACCGTCGACCACGGCAGTGCCATGGTCAGCCAGGCCTATCTGGACAGCAGGGTGGACACCATTTCGTTCGTCGCGCGGCTGCTGCGGGCGACCACGCGCCGCCCGGCGCGGCTGAACTGCTTCGGATTGCACGAATGGGCGATGGTCTACCAGGACGGGGCTGTGCGCCACGAGCGAGTCCCGTTGCGGCTGGGTGCTGCGGGTACCGACGCCGTCGTCGAGGCAATCCCCTTGCGCTGCACACACTTCGATGCCTTCCGGTTCTTCGCCGAACCGGCGCGACCCCGCAACGCCACTCAGCTCAGCCGCGCAGCGCAGATCGGCACCGAACAGCCCGGCTGTCTTCATGCGGGGATGGATCTTTACAAGTGGTCGTACAAGCTCAGCCCGCTGATCGACTCAGAGCTGTTGCTGGCCTGCCTGGAGCTGGCGGCCGCCGCCCGCGAAGTCGACATGCGTGCCAGCCCGTATGATCTCAGCGACTACGGGTATTCACCGATTGCCGTCGAACATCCCGTCGGCCGAGCCGAGTACGTGCGTTGCCAGAGCGCCCTTGCGCTGCGTGCTGCGCCGCTACGGGCAGCGCTGCTGGCCCGGTGTGACCTGCTGCTGCAGGCCGCCGGGTGCCGGAATTCGAGTTACTCCCCGGTAGTCTGAGCAGAACAAATGAGGTTAAAGCGGAGGAGAAAGATGACAGACCGCGTGTCGGTGGGGAACCTGCGCGTTGCCCGGGAGCTGTATGACTTCATCAACAGCGAGGCGTTGCCCGGCACCGACATCGACCCCGACAGCTTCTGGGCGGGCGTCGACAAGGTCGTCACCGACCTGCATCCGCGAAACCAGGAGCTGCTCGCGCGCCGCGACCAGTTGCAGGCACAGATCGACAAGTGGCACCGGCATCACGTCATCGAGCCGATAGACCCGGAAAACTACCGCCAGTTCCTCACCGAAATCGGTTATCTGGTGCCGGAGCCAGACGATTTCACCATCACCACCGCAGGCGTCGACCCCGAAATCACCACGACGGCCGGTCCGCAGCTGGTGGTCCCGGTCACCAACGCCCGATTCGCCTTGAACGCGGCCAACGCCCGCTGGGGCTCGCTGTACGACGCGCTCTACGGCACGGACGTCATCCCGGAAACCGACGGCGCCGAGCAGGGCACACGCTACAACAAGGTCCGCGGCGACAAGGTGATCGCCTATGCCCGCAAGTTCCTCGACGACGCGGTGC
>DAIODV010000103.1:0-10455 GCA_036746615.1 Mycobacterium sp. | reverse complement strand
GACATCATCAGCGTCACGGTTCTCGACGACGCCCAGGTACGTGAGGTCGTCGGCGAACTGGCCGCCAACGCCAAGCCCGGCACGGTCATCGCGATCCACTCGACAATCAGCGACACGACCGCCGTGGAACTGGCCGAGCAGCTCAAACCGCAAGACATCCACATCGTCGATGCGCCGGTTAGTGGGGGCGCCGCCGCCGCCGAGAAGGGTGAGCTCGCCACCATGGTGGGTGCAGAGCGCGAGGTCTACGAAAAGATCAAGCCGGCGTTCAAGCAGTGGGCGTCGATGGTCATCCACGCCGGCGCACCGGGCGCGGGAACTCGGATGAAATTGGCCCGCAACATGTTGACGTTTACCTCCTACGCCGCGGCGTGCGAAGCGATGAAGCTGGCCGAGGCGGCGGGGCTGGATCTGCAGGCGCTGGGCCGGGTGGTGCGCCACACCGATGCGCTCACCGGCGGTGCGGGAGCGATCATGGTTCGTGATGACATGAAAGATATTGCGCCGGACAGCTTCTTGTACCAGCCTTTTTTGCATGCCCGCGGTTTGGGTGAGAAGGATTTGAATTTGGCTTTGGCGCTGGGTGAGACGTTTTCGGTTGATTTGCCGCTGGCCCAGATCGCATCTGAGCGGCTGGCGGCCGGTCTTGGGATTCCGCACACAGAGAAAGAGACGTGATGGACGAGCTGCGCCGCAAAGGCCTCGAGAAGATGAACGAGGTCTACGGGTGGGAGATGCCCAACGTCGAGGGTGACGCGTACTTTGACCTGACGGTCGATCACTTGTTCGGCAGCATCTGGACACGACCGGGGTTGTCGATGCGTGACAAGCGCATCATGACGTTGACCGCGGTGACCGCGATCGGGAATCGCGACTTGGCCGAGATCCAAATCAACGCCGCATTACTCAATGGCGAACTCACCGAGACCGAACTCAAGGAGATGGCCGTCTTCCTCACCCACTATCTCGGGTTTCCGCTAGGTTCGGCGCTCAACGGCGCCGTCGACACCGTCGTGGCCAAGCGCAAGAAGGCCGCGGCAAAGGGCGGCGGGGAGGACAAGAAAGCCAACGTGAACGACGCGCTGAAGATGCACTCCGGCGGCGCCAAAGACTAGACGCATTGGCGTGAGCAGACGCAGAATCGCATTCCGTGGGCCGGCTCTGTGCGATTCTGCGTCTGCTCGCGCTACGCGGCGACTGCCGCGCCGACCCAGCGACGCAGATACCGTCGCAGCTCGTCGCCGCGGCGCGGTGGCCCGCCGGGATCGATGACGAACGACTGGATGATCCGCAGCAGGTGCTCGGCCAATTCGGCCAGATCGCTGTCGGTGAATCCGGCTGCGGCCCAATCGACGTCGAAGCGCCGCAGCATGGCGTTGGCGAATTGCATTGCGATATCTGAGGTCACGTCGGCGGCGAACGCATTGGCGCGGTCCCACGCCAGCAGCAGGCCGATGTGTTTGTCGTTCGGCAGCCACTCCAACGCGGTCGCGATCCCTTCGGTGACGGCCAGGGCGGGGTCGGTGATGCCGGCCAGATGGTCGGCTAGCCGATCCAGGAACGCCGCCGCCGAACGTTTTGCCGCGGCGACCAGCAGTGCATGCGTGCTGGGGAAGTAGCGGTAGACGGTTTGCCGCGTCACACCCAGTGTGCGGGCCACATCCGCGATGCTGACATCGGCGCCGCGTGCATCAATCGCCTGGCTCGTCGCGGCGAGAATACGTGCGACGGCCTCGTCATCGCTTGCGGGTGCCGATCCGGCCCAGCCATGCGTGCGCATCTGCGCGTTATCCGTGATACGACACGTGCAGATCCTTGATGCCGTTGATCCAGCCTGACCGAAGCCGTTCGGGCTCAGCCAGTTTGGTGATGTCTGGCAGCTGTTCGGCAATCTCGTTGAAGATCAGCTGGATCTCCATGCGCGCCAGGTTTGCGCCGATGCAATAGTGCGTCCCCTGCCCGCCGAACGCCAGGTGCGGGTTGGGGTCGCGCAGAATGTTGAACTTGAAGGGCTGGTCGAAGACGTCTTCGTCGTAATTGGCCGAACTGTAGAACAACCCGACCCGCTGGCCCTTACCGATGGCGACCCCGCCGACCTCGGTATCAACCTTGGCGGTGCGCTGGAAACAGTGCACCGGTGTTGCCCAGCGGACGATTTCGTCGACGGCGGTCTCGGGCCGGTCCCTTTTGTAGAGCTCCCATTGATCGGGGTTGTCGGCGAAGGCGTTGATGCCATGCGTCATGGCATTGCGGGTGGTCTCGTTCCCGGCGACGGCCAGCAGGATGACGAAGAATGCGAACTCTGTTTCGCCGAGCGATTCGCCGTCGAGGTCGGCCTCGATCAGCTTGGTGACGATGTCGTCTGCCGGACAACGACGACGTTCGTCGGCCATGTTGTAGGAGTAGCCCATCAGCTCGGCATGGGCGGTCATGGGATCGCTATCGAAATCTGGGTCGTCGGTGTTCATGACGGCGTTTGTCCAAGCGAACAGCTTCTCGCGGTCGCCCTCCGGAACTCCGATCAGATCGGCGATTGCCAGCAGCGGCAGCTTCATCGCGATGTCGTCGACGAAATTGCCGCTGTCTTTTTCCGCCGCGGCCCGCACGATCTCGTGGGCGGCCAGCGCGAGCTTCTCCTCGAGCAAGGCGACGGCCCGCGGGGTGAACAGCCGCGAGACCAGCTTGCGCAGCCGGGTGTGCTCGGGCGGGTCGTGATTGATCAACAGCGCCTTGGTCACCTCCAGCTGATCGGCGGTCACACCTTCGGGTAGCCGCATGACGACGCCCTTCGCGTTGGTCGACCACACGTCGTTGTCCCGCGAGATCTCCCTGATGTGCTGGTGCTTGCTGATGACCCAGTAGCCACCGTCATCGAAGATCGTCGAGCCCAGTGGCTGCTCGTTCCACCACACGGGCGCGGTCTTGCGAAGTTGGGCGAATTCGGTCACGGGAATTCCGTGCAGCAAGACGTCGGGATCGGTGAAGTCGAAGCCGGCCCCGAACGGGCAGGCGCTAGATGTTGTCGTCACAAGACCACCTCCATTGGTGATGCCGGTCACCTCTGACCCCGACCATACACGTCTTCGCCAAGTGTATGGTCGCGGGTTTCCTCCGACCTGCTGGGTTACTCGGCTAAGGTCAGGTCTCGTGCGCGTCCTGGTAATCGGTTCCGGTGCCCGCGAACATGCCTTGCTGCTAGCGCTGCGCGACGATCCCCAGGTCGAGACGCTGGCCATCGCGCCCGGCAACGCTGGCACCGCGTCAATAGCCGACCAGCACGACGTCGACATCACATCCGGCGACGACGTCGTCGCTTTGGTACGCGAGGTTCGGGCCGACCTGGTGGTCATCGGCCCCGAAGTCCCGCTGGTTCTTGGCGTGGCCGACGCGGTGCGCGATGCCGGGATCGCCTGCTTCGGCCCTAGCAAGGCTGCGGCGCAGATCGAAGGTTCCAAAGCTTTCGCCAAGGACGTGATGGCTGCCGCCGGTGTTCGCACCGCGACTAGCGAAATCGTCGACAGCCCGGCGTATTTGGATGCAGCGCTGGACCGCTTCGGCCCGCCGCGCGGCGAATCCGCGTGGGTGGTCAAAGACGACCGGTTGGCGGCGGGCAAGGGTGTGGCGGTCACCCAGAATCGCGACACCGCGCGCGCTCACGCCGCGAGCCTGCTCGAGTCCGGACATCCGGTGCTGCTGGAGTCCTATCTCGACGGTCCCGAAGTGTCGCTGTTCTGCCTCGTCGACCGCGAGACCGTGGTGCCACTGCTGGCCGCGCAGGACTTCAAGCGGGCCGGCGATGGTGACACCGGCCCCAACACCGGGGGGATGGGCGCCTATGCGCCGCTACCGTGGCTGCCATCGGACGTCTACCGGGCGATGGTCAACGATATTGCGAAACCCGTTGCGGCCGAATTGGTCCGGCGTGGCAGTCCGTTCTCCGGTCTGCTCTACGCAGGTCTGGCGGTCACCGCCGACGGGCCCGCCGTGATCGAATTCAACTGCCGCTTCGGCGATCCGGAAACGCAGTCGGTGCTCGCATTGCTCGATTCACCGCTAGGCCAATTGCTCCATGCGACGGCCACCGGCGAACTGGCCAGCTTCGGCGAGCTGCATTGGCGCGACGGCGCGGCGGTCACGGTCGTGCTGGCGGCGGAGAACTATCCCGGCCGGCCACGGGTCGGTGACGTGGTAGTGGGCTCGGAGGCCGACGGCGTTTTGCATGCCGGCACCGCGCGCCGCGACGACGGCGCGATCGTGTCGTGCGGCGGCCGAGTGCTCTCGGTGGTGGGCACCGGGGCAGACCTAGCCGAGGCCCGTGCTGCCACCTATCAGATTCTCGAGTCGATTCGATTGCCCGGCAGCCACTTTCGCACTGACATCGGCTTGGCGGCCGCCGAAGGCAAGATCAGCGTCTAAAAGCCTGCGGCTTGGCCATCACGGCGCGGGTCGCTGACCGCAAGATATCCGCCGTCGAGGCGCCAGATCGCCTGGCAGCTACCGAACTGGTTGTAATCGTCGGCGGCGATCAACTGATGGCCGCGCCGACTGAGTTCCTCGATCGTCGCGGGCGGAAAACCCATCTCGCAGCACACCTGAAGGCCTTCCGCCCAGCGAAAACGTGGGCCATCGCAGGCCGCCTGCGGGTTCTGGCCATAGTCGACGATGCGCGTCACCACCTGTACGTGGCCTTGGGGCTGCATCGGGCCGCCCATGACCCCGAAGCTCATCACCGGGGCGCCGTCCCGACTCAAGAAACCGGGGATGATGGTGTGGTAAGGCCGTTTGTTCGGCCCGACACGGTTCGGATGTCCAGGTGTCACAACGAAATCCGCGCCGCGATTTTGCAGCGAGATCCCGGTGCCGGGTACCACCACGCCGGAGCCGAAACCCATGTAGTTCGACTGGATCATCGACACCATCATTCCCGAGGCGTCGGCGGCGGTGAGATATACGGTGCCTCCGCGGTGTGTCCCGGCGGAGGCCAGCTTCGCCCGATTGCGATCGATCAACATCGCCCGTTGCCGAAGATACTCTTTGTCCAGCAGCTGTTCTGGGCGCACCGCCATGTGCTCGATATCGGCGACATAGCTCTGCGCATCGGCGAAAGCAAGCTTCACCGCTTCGATTTGAAGATGCACACTGTCGGCGGAATCCACTGGGAACGACGCCATGTCGAAGTGCTCGAGGATGCCCAGCGCGATCAACGCGACGATGCCCTGACCGTTGGGCGGTATCTCGTGGACGGTGTAGCCGCGGTAGGCGCTGCCCAAAGTCCCGACCCAGTCGGCGCGATGCGCGGCGAGGTCGCTGGCTCGCATGGCGCCGCCGTTGGCCGCTGCGTGGTCCTCCAGCTTCGCCGCGAGTTCGCCGCGATAGAACGCCTCACCGTTGGTTGCCGCGATCATCTCCAGCGTGGCGGCGTGATCGGGGAGGGTGACCCGTTCGCCTGGCTTCGGCGCCCGACCGCCGGGCATGAACGCCTCGGCGAAACCGGGTTGAGACGTGAAGAGCGGGACCATCGCCTCCCACTGCTGCGCGATCGTCGGTGAGAGCAGAAAGCCGTTGCGAGCGTAGGAGATCGCCGGCTCGAAGAGCCGCTCGAACGAAAGCTTGCCGAACTTGGCGTGAAGTTCGACCCACGCTGACACCGCACCCGGCACGGTCACCGAATTCCAGCCGAACGCGGGAACACCGTTGTCGCCGAAGTACTCCGGCGTCCACGCCGCAGGCGAACGCCCCGACGCGTTGAGTCCATACAGTTGTCGGCCATCCCAGACAATAGCGAAGGCGTCAGACCCGATGCCGTTGGAGACCGGTTCCACGACGGTCACTGCGATCGCGGTGGCGACGGCCGCATCGACCGCGTTGCCGCCGTCGGCGAGCATCCGCAGACCGGCCTGGGCGGCGAGTGGTTGTGTTGTGCACACAACGTTGCTTGCCAGCACCGGCTTTCGCGGCCATGCGTACGGCAGGTCCCAATCGAATGGCTGCACCGGTCAAGCGCCTTTCCCGAATTTCTCGGCGACCGCCCGGCGGTCCACCGAGCCTTTCGCGGTGTGCGGAAGCTCGTCGGTCAGCGCGATGCTGGCGGGCACTTCGAAAGCCGCGAGCCGCCCGCGGCAGTATTCGGTGAGTTCGTCAGCAGTTGGCGAGTGGGACTGATCCGGCACCACGGCCGCACCAACCGTCTCCCCGTAAAGTTCATCCGGAACACCAAAAACAGCCGCTTCCAAGACATTCGGGTGACCGGCCAGCACGATTTCGACTCGCTCCGGCGATATCTTTTCTCCCGCCCGGTTGATGAGTTCTTTGATGCGGCCACGCAGCGTGAGCTCGCCGGTTGCTGACAGCGAGCCCAGATCGCCGGTGTGCAGCCATCCATCGGTGAACGTCTGCTCGGTTGCACTGGGATTGGCCAGATATCCGCGCACCACGGTCGGGCCGCGGACCCAGATTTCACCGACGGCATCCGGCGGACAGGGCTGACCGCCGTCGCCAACGATCTGCACTTGCACTCCCGTCGATTGGCCAACCAGCCCGGCCGTCACCCTCTCGTCCTCGCTGGTGCTTGCCATCTGGTGGGTGGCCTCGGTCATGCCGTAGGCAGATCGCACCGAGGCCCCGAACGTCGTCTGCAACGCTTCGGCGGTTTCCGGGTTCAGCGCTGCACTGCAACTGCGCAGGAACCGCAGCCGGGCCCGCTCCGGGTTAGTCTCCTTGCGTCCCAACAGGATTTGGTGAATCGTCGGCACCGCGGTGAACCACGTCGCCCTCGCGGCCCGAAGGTCGTCGTCGAATGTGTGCGCGGAAAACCGCCCGCCGGCCGGAATCAGCACCGTGCCCCCCGACGCCAGAGTCGAGAGCAGCGCAGCGATCAGACCGTGCCCGTGGAACAGCGGCATCACCGCGACAGTCGCGTCATCGGGACCAAGCCCATAGCTGGCGATGACGTTGCCGACCGACGTCGCGACGTTGTAGTGAGTCCAGGGAACCATCTTCGGCGCCCCGGTGGTGCCACCGGTGAACATGATCAGCGCATCGTTGGCGGGCTGCAATCCGTCCGGTCCGGCGCTCGCCGGGGCTGGCGTCGTCGCGCTGTCGACCGCAGCGGTGACGACGCCGTCCTCAACGGCGATCGAAATCGGCCAGTGCGGCAGGGTCCCGTCTGTGCCCGCCGCGTCACCGTCGACCAACACCACCCGTCCGCCGGCGGCGCTGATCCGGGCGCGCTGGTCGGCCGCAGGCAAGGCGGGATCCAGCGGGACGACCACCAGCTCCGCACGCGAAGCCGCTAATAATCCGACGACGAACTCGGCGCTGCTGGGTGCCCGCAGCCCGACCCGGTCGCCAGGCAGCAGGCCGCCCTGGGTCAGCTGTACGGCCAGGTCGTCGACCGCCCGCAGCAGGTCACGGTAGGTGATGGCGGTGCGGTCGGCGGTGACGACCAGCGCGTGCGCCTCCGGATGGCGGCCTGCCGTCGCGGCGACTAGGTCGGCGATACGAGGGCTCGAAGCAGTCTTGTGGTCCGTCATGCTTCACACGATGCCGGGACGTCACGCAGCCGTGCAATATCCGTACGCTAGTGAAGACCATGAGCACTGAATCGGCACTTCCCGAGTTGACCGACGGCTTCCATGTTTTCGTCGACGCCCTCAAGCTCAACGGCGTCGACACCATCTACGGGCTCGTCGGTATCCCAATCACCGACCTCGCACGTATCGCGCAGAAATCGGGGATCCGGTTCATCGGGTTCCGCCATGAGACCTCCGCAGGCAACGCCGCAGCCGCCGCCGGGTTTCTCACCCGACGGCCCGGTGTGTGCCTAACAGTTTCGGCGCCCGGCTTTCTCAATGGCCTGGTTGCGCTGGCCAATGCCACGACGAACTGTTTCCCGATGATCCAGATCTCGGGATCCAGCGAGCGGCATCTGGTCGACATGCAACGCGGCGACTACGAGGAACTCGATCAGCTCGCCGCCGCCCGCCCGTTCGTCAAGGCGGCTTACCGGATCGCGCGAGTGGAAGACATCGGCCTGGGTGTCGCCCGCGCCATTCGCACCGCCATATCCGGACGACCCGGCGGCGTCTATCTCGACATCCCGGGGGCCGTGCTCGCACAAGCCATCGAGGCGCAGACGGCGGCCGACACCGTCTGGCGGGTCGTCGACCCCGATCCAGCTCAATTGCCGGCGCCGGAGGCGGTCGATCGTGCGTTGGAGTTGCTGGCTGCGGCGCGACGACCGCTGGTCGTCCTCGGTAAGGGCGCGGCATACGCCCAGGCGGACAACGTGATTCGAAAGTTCGTGGAGACCACCGGCATGCCGTATCTGCCGATGTCGATGGCCAAGGGCCTGCTCCCTGACACCCATCCGCAATCGGTGGCGGCGGCACGCTCGCTGGCGTTGTCACGGGCAGACGTGGTCATGCTGGTCGGTGCCCGGCTGAATTGGTTGCTCGGTCATGGTGGGTCACCGCCCTGGTCGGCCGATGCGAAGTTCATCCAAATCGATGTCGCTGCATCGGAATTCGACAGCAATCGCCCGATCGCTGCGCCGCTGGCCGGCGATATCGGCTCGGTGATGTCGGCGTTGCTCGATCGCATTGCGGCTCATCCGCTCGCCGCGCCGACCGCGTGGACAAGTGAGCTCGCCGAGCGCCGTGCGCACAATGACGCCGCCATGAGTGCGCGGTTGGCCGAGGAGCCGCACCCGATGCGCTTCCACAATGCGCTACGCGCCATTCGTGATGTGCTGCAACAGCATCCGGAGGTGTATCTGGTCAACGAGGGCGCCAACGCGTTGGATGTCGCCCGCAATGTGATCGATATGCAGCTACCGCGTCATCGGCTGGACAGCGGGACGTGGGGTGTCATGGGTATCGGCATGGGCTATGCCGTCGCCGCCGCGATCGAAACCGGCCAACCGGTAGTGGCGATCGAGGGTGACAGCGCTTTTGGCTTCAGCGGCATGGAATTCGAGACGATCTGCCGCTACCAGCTGCCGATCACCGTCGTCATCCTCAACAACGGCGGCGTCTACCGGGGTGACGAGACCTCCGGCAGCGACCCCGCGCCCACGGTGCTGAGTGCGCATGCGCGCCACGAACTGATCGCTGAGGCATTCGGCGGCAAGGGCTATCACGTCACCACTACCAACGAACTGCACTCGGCCCTGAGCGACGCGCTTGCATCAAGGGCGCCGGCGATCGTGGATTGCGAACTCGACCCGGCCGCGGGTGTGGAGAGCGGGCACCTGACCAGCCTCAACCCGAAGAGCGCGGCCGCCAAGCCCGGCACCTGAGGGTCGATATCGTCGTAGCTACGGTAGCTGATACGATTGACAGATCTGCGTACGTTTGTAAACCCGAATCCTGAAGGTTGACCCCATGCCGAAGCCCGTCATCGTCAGTGCTGTCCGGACCGCTATCGGGACGTCGTTCAAGGGTTCCTTGGTCAACACCCCACCCGAGACGCTCGCCACCACGATCCTGCAAGAAGCGGTCCGGCGCTCCGGAGTCGAGGCGGCCGATATCGACGATGTGATCTTCGCTGAATCCCATTATGGTGGAGGCGATCTCGCGCGTTATGCGGCGGCCTCCTCGGGCATGGTGGCGGTGCCCGGTCAGGCCGTCAACCGGCATTGTGCGGGCAGCCTTACCGCGGTAGGCAATGCGGCCGCGCAGATCGGTTCTGGTGTCGAGCGTGTGGTCGTCGGCGGCGGCGTGCAATCGCTGTCGATGACTCCGCTGATGAAGCAACGCATCCCGGGCCCGACTCTGGAGTTCGTAGACCAGTGGCTCCCGCCCACCCATGTCGAGGCGCCCGACGCGCCGACCCGGGACATGTCGATCACGGTGGGATGGAACACGGCCCAAGCAGTCGGGATCAGCCGCGAAGAGATGGATGCGTGGGCGTTGCGGTCGCACCAGCGGGCCATCGCCGCGATCGACAACGGCGCTTTCCTCGACGAGATCGTCCCGCTGAAGATTCAGGGCCCCGACGATGCGCTGGCGGACTTCAGCGTTGACGAACACCCGCGGCGCGACACCAGCTTGGAGAAGCTGGCCTCGCTGAAAGTGCTACACCCCGAGATCGACGGGTTTTCCATCACCGCCGGCAACAGCAGCGGGACGAATGACGCGGCTGCCGCGCTGACGTTGGCTGAGGACGGCTTCGCCCGGTCGGCCGGGCTGACGGTGCTGGGCTCGGTCAAGACGTGGGCTTCGGCCGGCGTAGAACCACGCGACACCGGGCTGGGCGCGGTGCGGGTGATCGGCAAGGTGCTGGACCGGGCCGGTTTGGCCCCTGGCGACGTCACGCTGTGGGAGATCAACGAGGCGTTCGCCTCGGTGCCGATCGCTGCCTGCCGGGAGTATGGGCTCGACGAGGACTTGGTCAACGTCTACGGCAGTGGGTGCAGCCTCGGCCATCCCATTGCGGCGTCGGGCGCGCGGATGC
>DAIODV010000102.1:9930-10490 GCA_036746615.1 Mycobacterium sp. | reverse complement strand
TGGTGTAGTCGAATTTTTCCACCGCGCGGATCAGGCCCAGGTTGCCTTCCTGGATCAGGTCGAGAAACGCCATGCCGCGGCCGGTGTAGCGCTTGGCGAGCGAAACCACAAGCCGCAGGTTCGCTTCCAGCAGATGGTTTTTCGCGCGATCGCCGTCGCGGCAGATCCACGCCATGTCGCGGCGCTGGGCTGCGGGCAGCTTCTCCTCGGCAAACAGGCCCGCCTCGATCCGCTTGGCCAGCTCGACCTCTTCTTCGGCGTTGAGCAGCGCCACCTTGCCGATCTGCTTGAGGTAAGCCCGAACCGAGTCCGCCGACGCGGTGAGTTCGGCGTCCTTGCGGGCTTGGCGCAACGCCTCAGATTCGTCTTCGTCCCAGACGAAATCGCCTGAGGCTTTGTCTTTTTCGCTCGGTTCGACGATCTCTTCTTCGTCTGCGGAGTCTTCGTCGGTGGCCTTGGCCTTCTTCGGCGTCGCCTCTTCTTCGGTGTCGGCCGTCTCGACCTCGGCCTCGTCGCCGTCGGCGGCCTCGTCCTCCTCGAGATCGTCGAGGTTCAGGTCT
>DAIODV010000102.1:2417-9920 GCA_036746615.1 Mycobacterium sp. | reverse complement strand
ACGCGGACGCCGAATGGATCGAGATGCGGCTGCGCTCGTGCATGGCGCAGACCGTTCGGCTGCCCGGGATCGGGCTCACCGTCGAGTTCGTCGACTTCTTCTACGGCCTCGAGCTCATCCGCGACGACCTCAACATCTTTAGGGGCCGCTTTCGATGCCTTGGAAGAAGGGGCCTTCTTGGCGCGGCCCCGGGTGGGCTCGGACTTGGCGGCAGCGCTCTTGGTGGCAGCGCGGGCCTTGGCCGGGGCGGCTTTGGCAGACTTCGCCGGAGCTTTGGCGGCGCGTGACGCGGTCTTCGCCGGGGCCTTTGTGGCGGTCTTGGTGGCCCGTCGTGCGGGGGCGGCGCCGTTGGACGTCTTGGCGGTCGAACCTTTTGCCCCGGCGGTGGCGGAAGACTTGGCGGCGGTACGCTTCGCCGGCGCCTCGGTCGCCGACCGTGCTTTGGTCGCTGCCACGTAAACCCCTTCGGTAGGACGCACTTCCGATGCTCTGGGCATGCTCAACCGGAAGCTGTCGGCTATGTCGGATGTCGGCGTCGATTATCGGTGTCGATATTCGCCGCTCTCGGTCAGGCGGCTGCCGCAGACCATTGTAACGACAGCACAGCAATACCCCGGCCACAGCGCACAAATTCAGTGCGTCACGTCCCTGGTCGCCGCCATCGCCGCGCCGACGATTCCCGCGGTGTTTTGCAGGGCCGCGGCGACCACCGGAGTGCGGTTGCCCAGCAGCGGCACCCATTTGTCGGCTTTGCGGCTGATACCGCCGCCGGCGATGAACAGCTCGGGGGACATCGCATTCTCGATAGCGATCAGCACCTTGGTCACCTGCTTCGCCCACTTTTTGTAGCTCCAGCCGTGCTTGTCGCGGACCGATGAGGCGGCGCGCCGCTCAGCTTCCTTGCCGCCGACCTCCAGGTGGCCGAACTCGGTGTTGGGCAGCAAAATCCCGTTGTGAATGACCGCCGACCCGATGCCTGTTCCGAATGTGAGCAGCACCACCACGCCGGTGGAATCTTTGCCCGCCCCATAGCGCTCTTCCGCCAGTCCAGCCGCGTCGGCGTCGTTGAGAACGACGATCTGCTGGCCATTCAGTTCGGCGCCGATGATGTCGCTGGGGTTGGTTCCGATCCAGGACTTGTCGACGTTGGCGGCGGTGCGGACGATGCCGTGCGTGACGACACCGGGATAGGTCACGCCGAGCGGGCCGGTCCAGCCGAATTCGTTGACGACGGCCGCGATCGTCTTCGCGACCGCGGCCGGTGTAGCCGGTTGGGGGGTCAGCAGCTTGTAACGATCGCCGACCAGTTGGCCGGTGTTCAGGTCGACGATGCCGCCCTTGATGCCGCTGCCGCCGACGTCGATACCGAAGCCCTGGCGCGGGACTACATCGGTTTCGGTCAAGAGAATCTCCTCGGCGAGATTTGGGTGTCGCACACACCCTAGTGGGTGGAGGGACAGTCGGCGGTGCTGTTCTGTGACCGTAACTGTGATGCGATGGACCGGTGACTAGCACGCCAGAGAACCAACCAGCACAGCTGCGTTCGGTGGCCGAAAGGTTGGCCGGGGAAGCGGCGGCGTTCGCCCGGCGTCGTCGTAGCGAGGTGTTCGGCCCCGACGCCCCGACTGGGGGCGACGGCGCGGTGCGGACGAAGACGACACCGACCGATCCGGTCACCATCGTCGACACCGAGACCGAACGGCTACTGCGTGATCGGTTGGCGCAGTTGCGATCCGGCGACCCGATTCTCGGCGAAGAAATCGGAGGGTCCGTTTCCGGGGCGGACGGCGCCGTCACGTGGGTGCTCGACCCAATCGATGGCACGGTGAATTTCGTCTACGGCATCCCGGCCTATGCGGTGTCGGTGGCAGCTCAGATCGACGGTGTGTCCGTGGCTGGCGCGGTTGCCGACGTGATGGGAGGGCGGGTGTACTCGGCGGCGATCGGACTGGGTGCACACGTCATCGACGAGTTCGGCACTCATCCGCTGCGGTGCACCGCCGTCGACGACTTGTCGATGGCGTTGGTGGGCACCGGATTCGCTTACTCCCAGCGACGTCGCACCGTCCAGGCCGCGCTGGTGGCCAAAATTCTGCCGGTAGTCCGCGATGTGCGTCGGATCGGTTCTGCCGCAATGGATTTGTGCATGGTGGCGGCGGGTCGGCTAGACGCCTACTACGAGCACGGTCTGCATGTCTGGGACTGCGCGGCCGGGGCGCTGATCGCCGCCGAGGCGGGCGCGCGGGTGGTATTACCCGCACCGGGAGATCCGGACAGTGCTGCGGCCCTGGTCGTCGCCGCGGCGCCCGGGATCGCCGACCAGTTACTCGCGGCCCTGGAGCGATTCGACGGCCTGGCTCCGATTCCGGGATGATCGAACCCGGGCGGTCAGCAGGTGCTCGCGTGGATCTTCTCCAGTAGCGCCGGATCGGGGTCGGCACCGCCGGGGCGAAGGCCGGCGAGCGCCGTTGAGATGTCGTCGCTGTGGGTCAGCGCGCTGAAGTCGGTGCCGAGAACCAGGTCGACGGAATCGTCGGTGCGGTCATCGCGATAGAGCTCGGCGCATGGGGCGACCAGCCACACCGCCGCGGCGGAGGCCTGGCCGGCATCGCCGAAGCGGATCTGGCCAAAGCAGGCCAGCCTGGCGTGGGCGTAGATCGGATCGTTGGCGGCGGCGGGCTGCGGGAAGCCCAGGTCTTTGAGCGCGCCGGCCACGTCGGCGGCTTGGCCACCTCGCCCGCTGGCATTGAGGACACGGAGCTTGGTGTCGGCGAGTTTCGCCGGTGCGACGTTGACCATCGTGCTGCGCGACACCGGTGTGCCCAGGCGTGGCGCGCCCGGGTCCGTCTGCTCCGGCGGAGGGTTGCAAGCCGCGGCCTCATGGACCTCGGGCGGTCGGGTCAGCGCGATCGTCCACACCACCGCGGTCGCCACGAGCAGTACGACCAGCAGGAAAATCGCCGGCCGGCTGTTGCGACGGCGAAACGGTCGACCGTGCCGGTCGAAAGCGGTGCCTTCGGTGATTTGCGCGACCACGTACGCACTCTAAACGGCATGTTTAGAGCGAGGTAACGCGGTTAAATACGCGGTGTGACGTAAATCACACTTGAACACCTGGGCATACGGGCACGAATCGTTTGGTGGATGCGTTCGACGCTGGTACAAAGCTTTGCTTGCGAGGTATACGAGGGGACAGATGATGGCTACCGACTACGACGCCCCACGGCGCACCGAAACCGACGACGTTTCCGAGGATTCCCTAGAGGAACTCAAGGCACGGCGGAACGAAGCGGCGTCGGCGGTGGTCGACGTCGACGAATCAGAATCAGCCGAGAATTTCGAGCTGCCTGGTGCCGACCTGTCCGGCGAAGAGCTTTCAGTCCGCGTGATTCCCAAGCAGGCCGACGAGTTCACTTGCTCGAGCTGCTTTCTGGTGCAGCACCGCAGTCGGCTGGCCAGCGAGAAAAACGGCGTGATGATCTGTACCGACTGCGCGGCCTGATCGGATCGGTCAGCTGCGTAATGCCGACAGCACCCGCTCCGGGTGGCGGCAGCTCACCAGCCAATACGGCGTCGGGTCGTCGGCGTCGTCCAGAACCAGCAGCACCATCGGGCCGACCCAGCCCCGGTGCACCACGTACGCCGCGGGGTCGAGTTGGCGTCCCAGCGCCGCGGATTTGGCCGAGCGGGGGATATCTGCAGACCGGGCGATCACGGTGACCGGCAGATGCGCCTCGCCCGCCCACAATTCGACGCCGCCGTCGGTGGCGGTGACGCGGATCTCGATCCGGCCCAGCCACAACAGCGCTCCGGCGGCCACCACGAACAACACCGCGAACGGCAGCCAGCGCGGCACGCTCGGCACGCCCTGGTTGACTTCCAGCGAAACGATCGTCGCGAGCGCGAAACCCAACGGCCACCACCACCATGGCACCCACAACCGCTCGCGATACCGCACGCTCATGCGCGCGACTCGCGTACCTGACACTCGGTCAAGGGTAATCTGTGCCCCCGTGTCGACCAGTCTGGCGGTTGTGCGTCTTGACCCCGGGCTTCCGCTGCCCACCCGTGCCCACGATGGTGACGCCGGCGTTGATCTCTACAGCGCCGAGGACGTCGAGCTCGCGCCCGGACACCGTGCGCTAGTGCGGACCGGGGTCGCGGTTGCCATTCCGTTCGGAATGGTCGGGTTGGTGCATCCGCGGTCTGGATTAGCTTCTCGCGCAGGGCTTTCGATAGTTAACAGCCCGGGCACCATCGATGCCGGCTACCGCGGCGAGGTTAAGGTCGCCTTAATCAACCTTGATCCTGCGACGCCGATCGTCGTGCATCGCGGTGACCGGATCGCCCAATTGTTGGTGCAGCGCGTCGAGTTGGTCGAACTGGTCGAGGTGTCCTCGTTCGACGAGGCCGGGCTGGCCGACACCTCCCGCGGCGAGGGTGGGCACGGTTCCTCGGGCGGGCACGCGAGCTTATGAAGAGGGGCGGCGCTTGAATGGCATTCGGTAGAGGCAAACCCAAAGACGAGTCGGAGTCCCCGGACGTATCGGTCCCGCCGGCGGAACCGGAAAAGCCGGTCGAGAACGCGGTTGCCGACGACACCGACGGCCCGTTCGACATCGAGGATTTCGACGACGCGGCCGCCGCGGAGGCGGGCCGACTTGATCTCGGTTCGGTGCTGTTGCCGATGCCCGCGTCGGCCCAACTGCAAGTCGAGCTGACCGAATCCGGGATCCCCAGCGCGATCTGGGTGGTGACGCCGAACGGCCGCTTCACCGTTTCCGCGTACGCCGCACCCAAGACCGGTGGTTTGTGGCGTGAGGTGGCCAGTGAGTTGGCCGACTCGCTGCGCAAGGACGGGGCCGCGGTGAGCATCCAGGATGGCCGCTGGGGCCGAGAGGTGGTCGGTAGCGCGACCGGTGTGGTCCGGTTCATCGGCATCGACGGGTACCGATGGATGATCCGCTGCGTCGTCAACGGCTCGGCCGAAACCATCGATGCGCTGACGGAAGAAGCACGGGAAGCGTTGGTGGACACCGTAGTTCGTCGCGGCGACACGCCGCTGCCGGTCCGCACGCCACTGCAGGTAGCACTGCCCGAGCCGATGGCGTCACAGCTGCGCGAAGCTGCTGCGGCGCAGAGCGCGGGGAGCCGGCTAGCGGAAGGAGATACCGCCGCGCCGCCGGACCCTAACGCCCGGGGGGACGACGCGCCATCTGAGCCGACCGCGCGGCGCAGCGCCGGGGGGTCGGCGATGCAGCAGCTGCGCAGCACCACTGGCGGCTAGACCTGAGCGAGCGCGGCCAGGCACGCGGCGCCGAGCGCTGCGGGGTCGGCGCCGATCTGATCCAGAGTGACGGTGTGCAACGCGGCACGTGGTGCCGCGATCGCCCATTCCTGCCCGATTTCGAGGGGATGAATCGGGTCGTCGGTGGCGGCGGCGACACCCATCGGCACCGCCAGCTGTTGCAGCTGTGCGTGGGTGGGCGCAACGTAGGCCGCTGCCTCTTCCATGGCGTCGGGGAGCTGTGGCCACTGGCTGCGCCACGATCGGGTCAGCTCCTCGGCCAGCCATGGCGGGCTGGACGCCTGCATCTGCGCCGTCGTCGCGACCAGACCGTCGTCGCGCAACTGTTGCGCGGAATGGCGTGCCGCCAGTGCGGCGGGGGCCTCGCCGGGCGGACCGGTCCACGCCGGCAACGCCGCCAACACGGCCACCGCCCGGTCGGGGTGCTGCAGCGCCCAGGCGGCGGCCACCGCGGCACCGATCGAAACGCCACCGACGGCGATCGGGCCACGGCGCGCCGCGTCGTCCAACGCGCTGAGGTAGCCGTCGATCAAGCGATTCGGCTGCGGCGGCGGCGCCACAATCCGCGCGCCGGCGTCGCACAGCGGTTTCGCGAATGCTCGGGTGACGTAGTCGTCGTCGGACCCTGTTCCCGGCAGCATGACGGTCGTTACGCCGCCGAGGTCGATAGCCACACCTAGATACTGCACGGCCGCCGATGGGTATCCGCTCAAGGCGGGAACTAACCGGTCTAGGGTGTCCGTTGGCGTGAGAGGATCGGCTTCTTCCAACCGGTGGAAGATGGACCTACAGCACGATCAGGAGAGGCCATGGCGGCGGAAAGTTATTTGCGCCGGCTGACGCGTCGGTTGACGGAGGACCCCGAGCAGCGCGACGCCGAAGAATTGTCCGACGAAGCGGTCACTACTGGCGCGCAGCGCGCCATCGACTGCGAGCGCGGCCAGGAGGTCACGATGGTCGGAACGCTGCGCTGTGTTGAAACCAACGCCAAGGGCTGCGCTGACGGAGTTCGCGCCGAACTGTTCGACGGCACCGACACCGTGACCCTGGTGTGGTTGGGACAGCGGCGGATTCCCGGCATCGACTCGGGCCGCACGCTGCGGGTACGCGGCCGCTTGGGCAAGCTGGACAACGGAACCAAGGCAATTTACAACCCGCACTACGAAATTCAGCGGTGAAGCCTCCTGCGGCCGACCTCGAAGCGGCAACTGCGAACTCCACGCCGGCCGAGCGGGTGATGGCACAGCTGGGCGGCGTTTCGGGGATGATCTACTCCTCGCTGCCCGTGCTGGTATTCGTCGGCACATCGAGATGGCTGGGCTTGTCGGCGGCGGTAGGCGCCGCCCTCGGCATTGGCGTGCTCATCCTGCTGTGGCGGCTTATCCGGCGTGAGTCCGCGCAACCGGCGGTCTCGGGACTGATCGGCGTCGTGGTCTGCGCGCTGATCGCCTACATGCTGGGGGAGTCCAAGGGATATTTCCTGCTGGGCATCTGGACGTCGCTGTTCTGGGCTGCGGTATTCGCGGCGTCCATCCTGGTGCGACGGCCGGTCGTCGGCTACATCTGGAGTTGGCTGCACGGGCACGATCGAGGCTGGCGTGAGGTGCGCCGTGCCGTCGCGGCCTTCGATATCGCCACGCTGACCTGGGTGCTGGTCTTCGGCGCCCGCTTCGTCGTGCAGCACCTGCTCTACCAATCCGACCGCACGGGCTGGCTGGTGGTAGCGCGGATTTCGATGGGCTGGCCGCTGACCGCTGCGGCGGCGCTGGTGACCTATCTGGCGATCAGGGCGGCGCAGCGTGCTCTGGCGCAGAGCACGGTCAGTGCGGCGGCAGCACCAGCTGACGCAGTTCCTCCTCCGCCTCGGTGACGGCGACAAACAGCAACTCGTCGCCACCTTCCAGCGGCTCATCGTCCTGCGGCACGATCACCCTGGACCCACGCAGGATCGTCACCAGCGTGGCGTCTCGCGGCAGCTGCAACTTGCGCACCGGCTTGCCGCCCCACGGTGTGTCGTCGGGCAACGTGATCTCGACGAGATTGGCCTGACCGCTTCGGAATTCCATCAGCCGCACCAGGTCTCCGACCGCCACCGCCTCCTCGATCAAGGAAGCCAGCATCCGCGGGGTTGACACCGCGACGTCGACGCCCCAGGCGTCGGTGAACAGCCATTCGTTGCGGGGATCGTTGACCCG
>DAIODV010000102.1:0-2407 GCA_036746615.1 Mycobacterium sp. | reverse complement strand
CACCGCGAACTCGGTTTTTGCGAGCAAGCTGAGTACCACGTTCGATTTGTCATCGCCGGTGGCGGCCACCACGACGTCGAAATCCTCCAGCCCGATCGACTGCAGCACGCTCATCTCGCAGGCGTCGCCGAGCCGCCAGTGCGCGCCCTTGATCGCGTCGACGTCGATGTGCTCGGGATTGCGCTCGATCAGCGAGACGTCGTGACCGTTTTCCAAGAGTTCACGCGCGACTGAGCGGCCGACCGCGCCGGCTCCTGCAACAGCGACCTTCATGCGTCGAAGTCCTCACCCGGCGGCAACGCCGCGATGGCCAACGCCTCTGCGACGCGGCCGGAAATGGCGGCGATGTAAATCTGGTCGCCGGCCTGAATCACCGTCTTCGGTTCCGGAAGCAGGCCAGTGCCGAATCGGATCAGAAACGCCACCCGCGCCCCGGTGGCCGTCTCCAGATCGGTGGCGCGATGGCCCACCCAGTCCTCATGCAGCGCGACCTCGACGACCGCGACGGTCCCGGTCGGGTCGCGCCACTTGGTGGTCTCGGTGTCTTGGGTGAGCGCGTTGAGCAGCCGATCGGTGGTCCACGGCACAGTCGCAATCGTGGGGATGCCGAGCCGCTCGTAGACCTCAGCGCGTTTGGCGTCGTAGATCCGCGCGACAACACGCGGCACGTGAAAGATTTCCCGCGCCAGCCGGGCCGAGATGATGTTGGAGTTGTCGCCGGACGACACCGCCGCGAACGCAGCGGCATCCTCGATACCGGCCCTGATCAGCACGTCTCGGTCGAATCCCATGCCGAGAACACGCTCACCGGCGAAATCAGGGCTCAGCCGGCTGAACGCAGTGCTGTCGCTGTCGATGACGGCGACATCGTGGCCGATCCGGGACAACCCGTCGGCCACCGACGACCCGACCCGGCCACACCCCATCACAACCACTCGCACGTGCGGGTCCTCCTCGGGATGTCGTCAACAGAACCGTACCGGCAATCCCGGGTGGGCTTACTCTTGGCTCTCGTGTCCAAACTTTCGACCGCGACGCGCCGTTTGCTTTTGGGTCGGCCGTTTCGCAGCGATCGGCTAAGCCACACGCTGCTGCCTAAGCGGATCGCCTTGCCGGTGTTCGCCTCCGATGCGTTGTCCTCGGTGGCCTACGCCCCCGAAGAGGTCTTCCTGATGCTGTCGGTGGCCGGGCTGACCGCGTACTCGTTCACACCGTGGATCGGTCTGGCGGTCGCAGCGGTGATGCTGGTGGTCGTGGCGAGCTACCGCCAGAACGTGCACGCCTATCCTTCTGGCGGCGGCGACTACGAAGTGGTCACCACCAACCTGGGCGCCAACGCGGGCCTCACGGTCGCGAGTGCTCTTCTGGTGGATTACGTTCTCACGGTGGCTGTTTCGACAGCGTCGGCCATGTCGAACATCGGATCTGCAGTGCCGTTTGTGGCCAACCACAAAGTGGTGTTTTGCGTCGCCGCGATCCTGCTGGTGATGGCGATGAACCTGCGCGGTGTGCGCGAGTCCGGGGTGGCCTTCGCGATTCCTACCTACGCGTTCATCATTGGCGTCGGCCTGATGCTGGCGTGGGGACTGATCCGGATCTATCTCCTTAGCGAGCCGATTCGGGCCGAATCCGCCGGTTTCGTGATGCATGCCGAGCGCAGCCAGATCGCGGGTTTTGCTTTTGTGTTTCTTGTGGCGCGTTCGTTCTCGTCGGGATGTGCGGCGCTCACCGGCGTGGAAGCGATCAGCAACGGAGTACCGGCATTTCAAAAACCCAAGTCGCGCAATGCGGCAACGACACTGCTGCTGCTGGGCGCCATCGCGGTCAGCCTGTTGATGGGCATCATCCTGCTGGCGGAGAAGACCAGGGTGCAGATCGTCGACGACCCCGCCACACAGCTCAGCGGTGCCCCGCATGACTATCAACAGAAGACGCTCGTGGCCCAGATCGCGCAGGCGGTGTTCGGCAGCTTCCAGATCGGCTTTCTGCTGATCGCAGCGGTGACCGCGCTGATCCTGGTATTGGCGGCCAACACCGCGTTCAACGGGTTCCCGGTGCTGGGATCGGTGCTCGCACAGCACAGTTACCTTCCGCGCCAACTACATACGCGGGGGGACCGGCTGGCGTTCTCCAACGGCATCGTGTTCCTGGCGGTCGCGGCGCTCGCCGCGATCATCGCGTTCCGTGCTCAGGTCACCGCACTGATCCAGCTCTACATCGTCGGGGTGTTCGTTTCCTTCACACTGAGCCAAATCGGCATGGTTCGGCATTGGACTCGGTTGCTGCGCAACGAGACCGACCCCGCGGTGCGGCGCACGATGCTGCGATCCCGGGTCGTCAACACGATCGGGTTCGTCGCCACCGGCACCGTGCTGTTGGTCGTTTCGATCACCAAGTTCCTTGCAGG
>DAIODV010000101.1:0-10543 GCA_036746615.1 Mycobacterium sp. | reverse complement strand
TAGCCGCGGTCCTGGATGGTCTTGATGATCGACGAGTACGTCGACGGGCGGCCGATGCCCAGCTCCTCAAGTGCCTTGACCAGCGAGGCTTCGGTGTAGCGCGCCGGCGGGTTGGTGGAGTGCCCGTCGGGGGTCAGCTCCAGGGCTTCCAGCCGCTGGCCTTCGGTGAGGTGCGGCAACCGGCGCTCGGCGTCGTCGGCCTCGCCGCCGGCCAGCTCGTCCACCGTTTCCACGTAGGCCTTGAGGAAGCCGGCGAAGGTAATCGTGCGTCCGCTCGCGGAGAACAGCACCTGGCGCTCACCGGCGTTACCGGCAATCCGCAGGCTGAGCGTGGTGCCACGCGCATCGGCCATCTGCGAGGCCACCGTGCGCTGCCAGATTAGCTCGTAGAGCCGGAATTCATCGCCGTCGAGCTCGCGCCGGACCGCATCGGGCGTCGCGAACGTCTCGCCGGCGGGCCGGATCGCCTCGTGCGCCTCCTGGGCGTTTTTCACCTTGCGGGTGTACTGGCGCGGCGACGGTGAGACGTATTCCTCGCCGTAAAGCTGACGGGCCTGGTTGCGCGCCGCGCTGATCGCCGACTCCGACAGCGTCGTGGAGTCGGTACGCATATAAGTGATGTAGCCGTTCTCGTAGAGGCGCTGCGCGATGCTCATCGTGCGCTCGGAGGAGAACCGCAGCTTGCGCCCTGCCTCCTGCTGCAGCGTCGACGTCATGAACGGCGCGTACGGCTTCCGGGTGTAAGGCTTTTCCTCCGCCGAAGCCACCGACAGCTGGGCACCTTGCAATGCCCTGGCCAGCTCGGTCGCGTCCGCCTCGCCGAGGATGACGACCTCGTCCGCCTTGCGCAGCTGCCCCAGCGAATCGAAGTCGCGGCCGGTGGCGACCCGCAGGCCGTCGACGCCTGACAGCCGGGCGGTGAAGGTAGGTGGCTGGGCTTGCGGGTCGGAGACGCTGGCGTCCAGTTGGGCGACGATGTCCCAATACGACGCGCTGCGGAACGCCATGCGGTCGCGCTCGCGCTGCACGATGATGCGCGTGGCTACCGACTGCACCCGGCCCGCCGACAGCTTGGGCGCGACCTTCTTCCACAGCACCGGGCTGACCTCGTAGCCGTACAGGCGGTCCAGGATGCGGCGGGTCTCCTGCGCGTCGACCAGATCGATGTCCAGGTCGCGGGGATTTTCGGCGGCCTCGAGGATTGCCGGTTCGGTGATCTCGTGAAAGACCATCCGCTTGACGGGGATATTCGGCTTGAGAGTTTCCAGAAGATGCCAGGCGATGGCTTCGCCCTCGCGGTCACCATCTGTAGCCAGGTAGAGCTCGTCGACGTCTTTGAGCAGGCCCTTCAGCTCGCTGACGGTGCTCTTCTTTTCCGGGCTGATGATGTAGAGCGGCTCGAAGTCCTCATCGACGTTGACTCCGAGACGGGCCCAGGGCTGCGACTTGTACTTCGCTGGCACGTCGGCCGCGGCGCGAGGCAGGTCGCGGATGTGGCCTCGAGAAGACTCGACGATGTAGCTGGAGCCCAGGTAGCTGGCCAGTTTACGTGCCTTGGTCGGCGACTCGACGATGACGAGTCGCCGCGTGGTTCCACCCCTGCGGCCGTTGCCGTCGCCCTCAGCCACCTGCGTTTACGCTCACTTTCCACTTTGTCCCGAAGCTTCTGGCGGCCCCGAGGACACCTGACAATGTGGCACCCGGGATGGGCCGACGCAAACCGACCCCCCGTGCATATCCGGTTTTAGGTCTGCCCCCTCACCGCTAAACGCGCGGCCAGTACGGCAACGCGGCAGCGGAGTCCGGCGGTTCCCCGACGCTCTCTACCAGGCGCGATAGCCTTCGCCGACCGCTGATCCGTAGCGCCGGCCGAGCCCCACGCGTCCCGATCAGAGTCGGGGCTATCCCGACCCGCATCAGCGCCGACGCGAGTGGCGAATGGGTGTCCGGCGCGTGCGGGTCGAGTCCGAGTAGATATCGGTCGGCTTCCGGGCTGCCGGCCGCCAGAATCCAGGCCCGCAGTTCGCGAGGCCCGGGCAACCACAACGGGGGAATGGTCTTCACCGCTCCGCGGGTCCAGTCGACGGCGATGGAACGCAGCCTGGCGTCGACCGCGGTCCGTACCAGCGGCGTGTTTTCGTCGGTCTGGGTGATTTCGGCCGTCAAACCGGCCTCGTCGATCATTTCGGCCAGCGCCTCAGCCCGCCAGGGCTGGTCGACGACCACCGATAGCCTGGCCCCGCCGCCGACCGTCACGATCTGGCCCGCGGCCGCCAGCACGCCGGTGAGGTCGCTGACCGCAGGCGGCACCGACTCCGCCGAGAAGAAGGACAGCTGGCTCACGTCAACGACAGTAAGCGTCCGGCTGACGATGCGCGCCGTGACACGGCGCGCCGTGGCTTACCGGCCGTGAGCCGTTGCGCGGCAAGCAACAACAACGAGACCCCCCGACCGAACCCGGAAGCTCCGGGACGCACGGGGGGTCGTCGTCTTCAGGCGGCTGTCAGATAGAGCGGACGCCGGTGGCCTGGGGACCCTTGGGACTTTGGCCGACCTCGAATTCAACCCGCTGGTTTTCTTCGAGGGTGCGGAAGCCGGATCCCTGGATCTCCGTGTAGTGGACAAACACGTCGGCTGAACCGTCCTCGGGGGCGATGAAGCCGAATCCCTTCTCCGCGTTGAACCACTTCACAGTTCCCTGTGGCATTTCTTGATCTTTCCTTTACTTCTCGGGTGCGGTACACCGCCTTTCGGTGCACCGGGCCCGTTCCGACCGCTATACCTTGCCGAGTCGCCGGAACTTCACCCGACCTACAACCTCGCAGGAACCGCGGCCGCAACGTCGATCCTGCGAAAGTTTTACACGAACACAGAAGCTGCGACCGCAAACAGTCAATCACGTTCATCGCGTCTGCGACAGCCTCAGGTGATCAATTCAGCTACCAAGAGGTAAACAATTCAGGTGAGATGCGCCAAACACCTGGCCACCGGGTGAGGTATTCGGCGATTAGCTCATCTCAGGAGGGCGCAGACATGGTGACATTCGGCAGCGAACTGCTCGCCGCCGCGGTCGCCGGTAGCGAACCGGGAGAACACCCGCTCCGCCACGTTGCGGAGCTGCCCCCACGGCATGGCCGCCGACGTCCGTGGCCGACATGGGCCGAGCCGGACGTGGTGCGCGCCTTTACCGATCGCGACATCAGTTCGCCGTGGGCGCATCAGGTCGATGCCGCGGAGTTGGCGCATGCCGGCCGGCATGTGGTGATCAGCACGGGCACTGCCTCCGGGAAATCGTTGGCCTATCAGCTTCCCATCCTCAACGCACTAGCGGCTGATCCGCGGGCCCGGGTGTTATACCTGTCGCCGACGAAAGCGCTTGGCCACGACCAGTTACGGGTCGCGCACGCGCTGACCGCGGCGATAGCCGGGTTGGGTGATGTCGCTCCCACTGCCTACGACGGTGACAGTCCGTCGGAGGTGCGGCGTTTCGCACGCGAGCGCTCGCGCTGGCTGTTTTCCAACCCCGATATGGTCCACCTGGCGCTGCTACGCAACCATGCCCGATGGGCGGTGTTTCTTCGCAACCTTCGTTTCGTTGTCGTTGACGAATGCCATTACTATCGCGGCGTTTTCGGCTCGAACGTCGCGATGGTTCTGCGTCGACTGCTGCGGTTATGCGCACGGTACTCGGCCCACTCGGCGACCACTCCGACGGTGATCTTCGCCAGCGCGACAACCGCTGCGCCGGGTGCAACCGCCGCCGAGCTCATCGGCCAGCCGGTAGCGGAGATCACCGAAGACGGATCTCCTCAGGGTGCTCGCACGGTGGCGTTGTGGGAACCGCCACTTCGCACCGACCTCGTCGGCGAAAACGGCGCTCCGGTACGACGATCCGCGGGCAGCGAAGCGGCGCGAGTGATGGCCGACCTGATCGCCGAAGGAGCCCGCACACTGACGTTTGTCCGGTCGCGGCGCGGAGCCGAATTGACCGCACTGGCAACACGTGCGCGGCTGGAGGACATCGCTCCGGAGCTCACCGAGTCGGTGGCGTCGTATCGGGCGGGCTATCTGCCAGAGGACAGGCGTGCGCTCGAACGCGCGCTCGTGGACGGGCAGCTGCGAGGTCTGGCCACTACCAACGCGCTGGAGTTAGGTGTCGATATCGCCGGGCTCGACGCGGTGGTGCTGGCGGGCTTCCCCGGGACGGTCACGTCGTTTTGGCAGCAGGCCGGCCGATCTGGGCGACGTGGTCAGGGCGCGCTGGTCTTGCTGGTCGCCCGCGATGACCCGCTGGATACCTATCTGGTGCACCACCCCGCTGCGTTGCTGGACAAACCGATCGAACGGGTAGTGATCGATCCGGCCAACCCGTACATCCTCGGCCCGCAATTACTTTGTGCGGCAACTGAATTACCGCTAGAGGACGCTGAGGTGCGGACGTTGGGGGCCGAAGCGGTCATCGACGGACTCGTCGACGACGGTCTGCTGCGCCATCGATCCGGCCGGTACTACCCGGCCCCGGGGCTCGATCCGCATCCAGCGGTGGATATTCGGGGATCGACGGGTGGCCAGGTCGTCATCGTGGAGAGCGAAACCGGCCGCTTGCTCGGCACTGCCGGGGTCGGACAGGCCGCCGCCTCGGTGCACCCGGGGGCGGTATACCTGCATCAGGGCGAGAGTTATGTTGTCGATTCGCTGGACTTCGAAGAGGGCATGGCTTTTGTTCACGCCGAAGATCCCGGATATGCCACGTTCGCAAGGGAATTCACCGACATCGCGGTCACCGGGGCCGGTGAACGGCGGGTGTTCGGTGCGGTCACGTTAGGCCTGGTGCCTGTCAGCGTCACCAGTCAAGTCGTCGGCTATTTGCGTCGCCGGCTCAGCGGCGAGGTCATCGACTTTATCGAGCTGGATATGCCGGCATACACCCTGGACACCACTGCCGTGATGTACACGATCACGCCGGAGGCTTTGCGCCACAACGGCATCGACGCGCCGCAGATCCCCGGATCGCTACACGCCGCCGAGCACGCCGCGATCGGGCTGCTGCCCCTTGTGGCCAGCTGCGACCGTGGTGACATCGGCGGCCTGTCTACCGCGGTGGGGCCGGAGGCTGATGGGCTGCCCAGTGTCTTCGTCTACGACGGCTATCCGGGTGGAGCGGGTTTCGCCGAACAGGGATTCCGGCGGGCGAGCACGTGGTTGGGTGCTACGGCGGCCGCGATCGAGGCATGCGAATGCCCGTCGGGATGTCCGTCTTGCGTGCAGTCACCCAAATGCGGCAGCGGTAACGAACCACTGGATAAGGCCGGGGCTGTGCGCGTGTTGCGCTTGGTGCTCATGGCGCTGGCTCACGAAGGCGAAACACTGCGATGACGACCGACCCCTCGACGGTCGTCGTCCACGTGTTTTTTCGTGGCAGCCGCCATGAAAACGCATTTCCTCGCTGCTGAAGAAACGCGCACATCCCGAAATTACAAAACAGTGCGGTCAAAGGTCGGACAGCACAATCCGTTCGCAATCCCAGTGGGCGCAGCAGCAAAATACCCGGCCGCGCTGACCTGTGCAAGTCATTGGCTCAGTGTCAAGGTCATCCTTAGCTTGACCGTCGTCAAACTTCGCCGGATTCGGCACGGAGCCAACGAGTTATCCCTTGCCAGATGGGTAAATGGCGTATTCCTCAAGTTGCTGCCCAGAAATGGCCGAATGATCCGCACCATGACATTCGCTAAGCCTGCTCGGCCGGGCCAGCGCGGGCGGCGGCCCGCGCGCTCCCCCATCGGCCGACGGCCAGGCGCGCTTCGGTGCTAACCACGATGTCCAGGTCGTCCACGGCGCAGCCCGTTGTCCTTACCGCCATCTGCCCGGCCACCGCTTTGGCCTGCTCGCACGCTGCCTCGGGTCCGGCGGCCAGCCGTGCCGCAGCGGCCAGCGCGGCCAGATCCGCCGCCGCCTGGGCTCGGTGGCGGGCTATCACGGCCGATCCGAGATAGGCACTGCCGCCCGTGATGGACAGCAGCACCGCGACCATCGCGGCAGCGATGACGGTGGCCGATCCTCGTTCATCACGGCGGCTCCACAGCCGAGACGCCGTTCGCCGTGATTTCCAGCGCCGGCAGCAGACTCGACCGGGCGGTGACCGTCGCGACGACGAACTCGCCGTCTCGGCGCAGCTGCACCAAAGCGCCACCGGGCGCAATACCGTGGGCGGTGGCGATGGCCGCGTGCTCATCACCACGCGCGGCCAGCCGGGCGGCCTCGCGGGCGGCGTCGATGCAGCGGACTTGCATCGCCACCGCGGTGACACCTGCCAGGCACAGCACCAGTACCGTGACCAGCGTGACGACGCCGAGTGCCGCTTCCACGGTGCTCGCGCCGACATCGTCGCCTACGCCTTGGTGTTGAGCGCGCGAGCGATGATGTTGGTCAACGCCGTGACGATGGAGTCGCCGGTCACCACCGTGTACAGCACCGCGGCGAACGCCGCCGCCGCGATCGTCCCGATTGCGTATTCGACCGTGGACATCCCTGCCTCGTCGACCGCCAAGAGCGTCACACGCGCGCGTATGACGCGAAACATATTGGCTATCTTCATTTTTCCCTCCTGTGTTCACAGCAAGCCCGACTGCAATAGGTCGCCGGCCAATCCGGCTACCACCGGAACGATGCCCAGGCATACAAACGCGGGGAGAAAGCAGAGTCCCAGCGGGCCGGCGATCAGAACCGCGGCACGTTCGGCAGTGGCGCCGGCCGTGTGCGCGGCCTCCTGGCGACACTGCGCGGCCAACGCGGCGACTGCCTCAGCCAGCGCCGAGCCCGACGAGGAAGACCGTCGCGCCAACCGCAGCAACGCATCGGTCTGCGCGTCCATGGACCCCGGTGGCAGATCCGGCGGCGCCGACCACGCGACGCCCGCGTCGGCACCCAGTGCCAGCAGATCGGCGGCGCGACGCAGCACCCGGGCCAGCAGCGGGGGCGCCGACGGCGCCGTGGCTGTCGCGGCGGCCGACACCGCCATCCCCGTCGCCAGGCACACCGCCAGCACATCGAGGCTCGAGGCCACGGCCAGCGGATCCGGGCCACGCACCCGCCGTTGCGGTCGGGCGGTCACGCGGGCCGCCATCATGGCACGCACCCGCGCGCTCGACGGACGGACGCCGCTCAACAACGCGACCGCCAGCAAAAGTACTGAGGTACTCATGCTGTCGCCCGATCGGTGATGCGGTCCGACCACAGCAGCCCGCAGCAGACCAACGTCACTCCGACCACCAGCAGCCAGCCACCGGCGTGCCCGGCCAGCAAGAACCCCACCGTGCGGGCGCCGATGAGTTGGCCGAACAGCACCGACAGCATCGGCAGGCCCGCCAGGATGGCCGCGGTGGCGCGGGCTCCTGCCATCGCCGACGTCACATGCCCGGAAAACCGTTGCCGTTCAACGATATCGCGTTGGGCGGCTCGCATCAGGGCCGACATCGGCAGACCGTGTTCGGATGCCAGTTCCCAGCACACCGCAAGGCGATCCCAGTGCGCCGGCAGCGCAGAGGTCTCAGCGACGCCGCGCAATCCGGCGGTGACGTCGGCCCCCAACCTTGCGCGCGCCGCCACTGCACGACATGAGTCCGCGACTGGACCGACCGCCTCGTCAGCGGCCAGGGCGAATGCCTGCGCCGGATGGGCCCCCACCCGCAGCTCGCCCACCAGCACGTCGATAGCGGTTTGCAGCTGTCGGCCCTCGTCCATCCCGCGGCGGCTGCGGCGACGGCGGCGGTAGCGCAAGCCGCCGGTCACAGCAAGTATCACCGTCGCGAGAACCGTTGGCAGCGGCAGGAATACGGCGCCAGCAGCCACCGCACACGCGGCGAACCACCCGACGAACCGCGGGGGCAACCGAGTGCGGCTGCGGTCCGAGCGAGCGAGCCGTTGACGCGGCGATGCGGGCGATACCAGCACAGCTGCTGACAACGCGAGCGCCGCTGCCGGAACGGTCATCTGGGCGTCCGGCTCTCAATGAGTCGGTGCAAGCCCGCGAGCTCATCGGTCGGTCCGCTATCGGCATGCCACACCGTGACCGCGCTGACCCGACCGTCGGTTGGACGCAGCACAGCGATTTCGTCAAGTCGCCGCTGGCCGGTGCGATCGCGGGCGACATGCAGCAGCACCCGAACCGCAGCGGCAAGCTGACTGTGCAGCGCACCGCGATCCAGCCCGCCGAGGGCGCCTAACGCCTCAAGCCGAGCCGGCACCTCACGCGGATTGTTGGCATGCACGGTGCCCGCACCGCCGTCGTGACCGGTGTTCAGGGCCGCGAGCAGATCAACCACTTCGGCGCCCCGAACCTCCCCAACGACGATGCGGTCGGGCCGCATCCGCAGCGCTTGCCGGACGAGTTGGCGTACCGTAACTTCGCCGACGCCTTCGACATTGGCGCAGCGCGCGACCAACCTGACCAGATGCGGATGCGGCGGCGCTAACTCGGCGGCGTCCTCGACGCAGACGATCCGCTCGTCGGGATCCACTGCGTTCAGCATCGCCGAGAGCAGCGTCGTCTTGCCCGCCCCGGTACCGCCGGACACCAAAAACGCCAACCTGGCGGCGATGATGTCTGCGAGCAGTTCGCCGGCGCGATCGCACCGGCGGCCGTCAGTGCGGACAAGTCTTGGGTGACCGGTCGAAGCACCCGCAACGACAGGCAGGTGCCGGCCGCAGCGATCGGTGGCAGTACCGCGTGCAGCCGGACCGCGAAGCCGCCGGCCCCGACCCCTGTCAGCTGACCGTCCACCCACGGTTGCGCGTCGTCGAGACGGCGACCTGCGGCCAGTGCCAGACGCTGCGCCAAGCGACGGACGGCGGCTTCGTCGGCAAAGCGAACGTCGGTGCGCCGCAGACCATTTCCGTCGTCGAGCCATACGGCGTCCGGTCCGGTAACGAGCACATCAGTGGCGCCGTCGGCGCACAACAACGGCTCGAGGATCCCGGCGCCGGTCAGCTCGGTTTGCAGTACCCGCAGATTGCTCAGCAGCTCGGTGTCGCCGAGCACCCCACCGGATTCGGCTCGGATGGCGTCGGCCACCACGACGGGACGCAGCGGGACGGCTTCGGTTGCCAGCCGCTCGCGCACCCGGTCGATGAGCGAGCCGGTCATGCCGCCCTGCTTTCGGTCTCGGCTACCGGATGCGTGGGCAGCACAGCCAGGACCCGGCGCGCCGCCATTGCTAGCGCAGAGCGTTGCCCTAGTCGCAAACCGCCGTGCTCGAGCTGCTCGGCCAGTCGCGGGTGCGGCTTCATCGACGCCAGCAGCGGCACGTCGGCAATCGCGGCCACCTCCTCGGCTCGCAGGCCGCCCGGCGAGGGTCCACGCACGACCAGCCCGATGTTGGGATTGATTCCGGTAAGCACCGCCGCGATCGTTGCCGTGGCCGCACACGCCCGCACATCGCAAGGGCTGACCACGACGACGAGATCAGCTGTGTCCAAGGCAGTTTGAGCTGCATCGGTCAGCCGACGCGGAACGTCGCACACCACAGTGGCCCCGCCGCGACGGCCCGCATCGACGACGGCCGCCACCGCCTCGGCGTCCAGCTCGTATCCGCGCCGGGTGCCCGACAGCATGCAGATCGCGCGATGACGCGGCAGCGCCTCGCGCACTGACGACCAGTTCAGCCGCCCGCCGTGCAACGCCAGGTCGGGCCAGCGCACTCCCGGGGCGTTCTCGCAGCCCACCAGCAGATCGATGCCACCACCCCACGGATCGAGGTCGATCAGCAACGGATCGGTGGCCACCTGTGCCAGAGCGGCCGCGAACAGTGAGGCGCCGGCCCCGCCACGCCCACCGATCACCGCGACGACCTCACCACGCGTGCGGTCGTCGCGTGCGGAGTCGCCGGCGTCGGCGAGCTCACGGACCAGATCACGCTCTTGGTTGGGCAGCCTGAGCACGTGCCGGGCGCCCACGTCGACGGCCGCGGCCCACGTCGACGGTGCCGGTTCGCCGCCCGTCACCACGATTACGTGGCTGCGCCGCGGCAACCCAGCGCGTGCACATCCGCCCGCCGCGACCTCGTCGAGCACTACTGCGGCGGCAGCCATCCAAGATTTCCTGCTGATCGGCGATGTGCCTTCGACATGCACGACGCGTAAGCCGACGGCCGCTGCGACCCGGTCGAGCTCATCGCGCAAGGTGGGTCCAGCTAAAACGGCCAGGATTCCGCGGGCGCTGCCGGCGCCGGTAGAGATCGTCATTCGGCCACCGTGCCCGGACACAACTGGACGCCGCCAGTCGCAAACACGGATCTGTGCACAACGCGTCATCTGTGCACAACGGACACACCTGCGCCCGGCAAATCGTCCGGATCGCAGCGAGGGCTCTTACCCGAGAAAAGGGACGACCCCCGCCAGGGGGGGAGGAGGCGAGGGCGGCCGGCGGGACGACGCCGGCCGGGGGCGGAAAACTTACCCTAGAAAAGGGACGACCCCCGCCAGGGGGGGAGGAGGCGAGGGTCGTCGTGTATCAGCCCCGGGGGGTCGGGCTGATACACCCTCGGCT
>DAIODV010000100.1:0-10680 GCA_036746615.1 Mycobacterium sp. | reverse complement strand
CGCAGTGCCACCCGTTCTACACCGGTAAGCAGAAGATTCTGGACAGCGGCGGCCGGGTCGCTCGCTTCGAGCGGCGCTACGGCAAGCGCAAGGCTGGCGCCGACAAAGAGGCTTCGGCGGACAAATAGCTTGGACCGACGCCCGATCTGCTGCGTAAACCGCACCAGGCCGGGCGTCGTTTCATGTTCACCGGATGCGCCTAGGGAAGGACAAGCATGACGCAGGGCGTGCAGGCCATTGACGCGCTGCTGGCCGAACACGCCGAGCTCGAGCGTCAGCTGGCCGATCCCGAACTGCACAGCAATGCTGCCAATGCGCGCAAAGTCGGCCGTCGCTTCGCGCAATTAGCGCCGATCGTCGCCACCCACCGCAAGCTGGAGTCGGTGCGCGGAGACCTCGAGACGGCGCGTGAATTGGCCGCCGATGACGCGTCGTTCGTCGATGAAGTCGCGGAATTGGAATCACGCGCCGCCGAGCTGGACACCCAACTCACCGACATGCTGGCACCGCGCGACCCGCATGACGCCGACGACATCGTCCTCGAAGTCAAATCCGGTGAGGGGGGCGAAGAATCAGCTCTGTTCGCGGCCGACCTGGCCCGGATGTACATCCGGTATGCCGAACGACACGGCTGGTCGGTAACCGTATTAGACGAAACCACCTCGGATTTAGGTGGCTACAAAGATGCGACGCTCGCGATCGCCAGCAAGGGCGACTCGGTCGATGGCGTGTGGTCGCGGATGAAGTTCGAGGGCGGGGTACACCGGGTGCAGCGCGTCCCGGTCACCGAATCCCAAGGCCGCGTGCATACTTCGGCAGCCGGCGTGCTGGTCTATCCGGAACCCGAGGAAGTCGGCGAAGTGCAGATCGACGAGTCGGACCTGCGCATCGACGTCTACCGCTCGTCTGGCAAGGGCGGCCAGGGCGTCAACACCACCGACTCGGCGGTCCGAATTACCCACCTGCCCACCGGAATTGTCGTCACTTGCCAAAACGAGCGGTCGCAGCTGCAGAACAAAGCCCGCGCGCTGCAGGTGCTGGCCGCACGCTTGCAGGCGATGGCCGAGGAACGGGCGCTGGCCGACGCGTCGGCCGATCGCGCCAGCCAGATCCGCACGGTGGACCGCAGCGAACGCATCCGCACCTACAACTTCCCGGAGAACCGGATCACCGACCACCGCATCGGTTTCAAGGCACACAATCTCGACCAGGTTCTCGACGGCGACCTTGACGCATTGTTCGACGCTTTGAGCGTCGCCGACCGGCAATCCCGGTTGCAGCAGGCATGACCACTCGACTTCGGTGTGCGATCGACTCGGCTACGACGCTGCTTGCAGACGCCGGAATCAACTCCGCTCGCTTCGATGCCGAGGAGCTGGCCGCGCACCTCACCGGCACCGAGCGGGGACGGCTGCCGCTAATCGACTCACTTGACGACGCCTTCTTCGACCGCTACCACGCCGTGATCGCGGCACGATCGCGCCGGGTGCCGCTGCAGCACATCACCGGCACAGCCGCGTTCGGACCGCTCACGCTGTTCGTCGGGCCCGGCGTCTTCATTCCGCGTCCGGAAACTGAGGTCATGTTGGAATGGGCGACGGCGCAGCGTCTTCCGGAGGCGCCGATCATCGTCGACGTCTGCACGGGTTCAGGGGCGCTTGCGCTCGCACTAGCGCAGCACTGGCCGGCGGCGCGGGTACTCGGGATCGATGACTCCGACGCGGCTCTCGGTTATGCCGGCAAAAACTCGACAGGCACCACGATCGAATTGGTGCAGGCCGACGCTACCGAGCCTGGTTTGCTCACCGGGCTCGACGGACAAGTCGACCTCCTCGTGGCGAACCCGCCCTACGTACCTGAAGCCGTTGAGCTCGAACCTGAAGTCTCTCAACACGATCCGCCGCATGCCGTGTTCGCGGGCCCGGACGGGATGGCGGTGATCACCGCCATCGTCCCGCTGGCCTGTCGTTGGTTGCGTCCGGGCGGCTTGTTCGCCGTCGAGCACGACGACACCACGTCGGTGCAGACGTCCGAACTAATAATCAACACGGGACTTTTCGACGATGTCGTCGCTCATCCGGATCTGGCCGGTCGACCGAGATTCGTGACCGCAATGAGGAGCGGCCGCTGATGGCTGACGTATTCGACTGCAACGACCCCGAACAGCGTTCCCGCGGAATCGAATCGGCGGTTGGTGCCGTCAAAAATGGTCGGCTGGTTGTTCTTCCGACGGACACGGTTTACGGCATCGGCGCCGACGCATTCGACAGCGCGGCCGTCGCTGCACTGCTGTCGGCGAAGGGTCGGGGACGCGACATGCCGGTGCCGGTGCTGGTGGGGTCGTGGCACACCATCGAGGGTCTTGCCCTCATGGTTCCGCAGGCAACGCGTGATCTGATCCGCGCATTCTGGCCGGGCGCGCTGAGCCTGGTGGTCCGGCAGGCGCCGTCGCTGCAATGGGACCTCGGCGATGCCCGCGGGACGGTGATGTTGCGGATGCCGCTGCATCCGGTCGCCATCACCTTGCTGCGTGAGGTTGGGCCGATGGCGGTATCCAGCGCCAACATCTCCGGTCGTCCGCCCGCCGTCAACGCCGACGACGCGCGCAACCAACTCGGCGACCTCGTGGAGGTCTATCTCGACGCCGGCCCGTCGCAACAGCAGGCGGCGTCGACCATTCTCGACCTGACCGGGACCGAGCCACGCATCCTTCGACCAGGACCGATCAGCGCCGAACGGATCGCCGCGGTGCTCGGCTTGGACGCCGCGAGTTTGACCGGCTGACCCACCCGGCAATTGAATACAGACGTGGTGCAGCACAACCTGGCCGGCGGTCTGCTCGCCCTGTCCGACCGTGGCGCTGGCGTTCCGTTGCGTGAGCTGGCGCTCGTCGGGCTTACTGCCGCGATCATCACCTACTTCGTGACGGGACCGGTTCGGGTACTGGCGACCCGGCTCGGCGCGGTGGCCTATCCACGCGAACGCGACGTGCACATAACGCCGACGCCGCGGATGGGCGGTCTGGCGATGTATCTCGGCGTTATCGCCGCGGTCTTTCTCGCGTCTCAGCTGCCCGCTCTGACACGCGGTTTCGTCTACTCATCGGGCATGCCCGCGGTGTTGGTGTCTGGTGCGGTGATCATGGGCATCGGCCTGATCGACGACCGCTGGGGTCTGGACGCCCTGACGAAGTTCGCCGGTCAGATCACCGCGGCCAGTGTGCTGGTCACGATGGGCGTCGCCTGGAGCGTCCTCTACATTCCGCTGGGCGGCGTCGGCACCATCGTGTTGGACCAAGCCTCTTCGATCCTGCTGACGCTGGCGCTGACCGTGTCGATCGTCAACGCGATGAACTTCGTCGACGGTCTCGACGGGCTGGCCGCCGGCCTGGGCCTGATCACCGCGCTGGCGATTTGCATGTTCTCGGTGGGCTTGCTTCGCGACCACGGCGGCGACGTGCTGTTCTACCCGCCGGCGGTCATCTCGGTGGTGCTGGCCGGAGCGTGCCTGGGTTTTCTGCCGCACAACTTCCATCCGGCCAAGATCTTCATGGGCGATTCCGGTTCGATGCTGATCGGCCTGATGTTGGCCGCCGCGTCGACAACCGCTGCGGGACCCATTTCGCAGAACGCTTACGGCGCCCGCGACGTGTTTGCTCTGCTGTCGCCGTTCCTGTTGGTCGTGGCGGTGATGTTCGTGCCGATGCTCGACCTACTGCTGGCGATTGTGCGGCGCACCCGGGCGGGGCGAAGTGCGTTCAGCCCCGACAAAATGCACCTGCATCACCGGCTGCTGCAGATCGGTCATTCGCATCGCCGCGTCGTGCTGATCATCTATCTGTGGGTGGGCATCGTCGCGTTCGGCACGGCCAGCACAATCTTCTTCAACCCACGCGATACCGCGGCAGTGATGTTGGGTGCGATCGCCATCGCGGTTATCGCCACGTTGATCCCGCTACTACGACGCCGTGACGACGTCTACGACGAGGAGTAGTAGGGTAGCTCCCAAATGTGGTACGGTGCTGGTAGAACCCGAATAAACCTCGCGGGTTGCCGGCCACCGGCCATCGGACTTGCGTCTGATTGGTCGGACGTACGACCGACAAAGGGGAGTTGTCCCTTGGGTGATGCGAGTGCGGTGTTTGCCCTCCGATACGCTCAACGGGCCACGCAACGTTCAACCAGGCAACTCCCCCCTAGCGAGGACTGAGGTGCAGCAGTGACAACACCAGCGCAGGACGCGCCGTTGGTGTTCCCCTCCGTTGCGTTCCGGCCAATTCGTCTCCTCGCGATCTCGGTTGCGATGACCGCCGTCGCGGTCGGCGCCGCGGCTTCGCTCGGCCACCCGATGGTCGGTGTGTTCTTCGGCGTGGGGCTCTTGTTGGGTTTGCTAAACGCCCTCGGCGTGCAGCGCTCGGTCGCGGCAATCACGGCCGATGCGCATCCGCTGAAAAAGAAGATGGCGATGAACTCAGCCGGTCGACTGCTGGTCATCACGGTGATCGGACTGGCCGTCGCATTCGTGTTTCGACCCGCCGGCTTGGGTGTGGTGTTTGGTCTTGCGCTATTCCAGGTAGTGCTGGTGGTGTCGACCGCGCTGCCGGTGTGGAAGAAGCTGCGCACTGGAGGAATGGAAGGGAACGGCAACAGCGATGACTGAGACCCTGCTGGCTGAGGCCGCCATCGAGGTCGGCCATCACGACACCGCCCGTTGGTTCGGCTTGACGGTCAACGTCGACACCATCATGGCTTCAGCGATCGCCGCAGTCATCGTCATCGCGCTGGCATTCTTCCTGCGCGCCAAGGTCACCTCCAGCGGTGTGCCGAACGGCGTGCAGTTGTTCTTCGAGGCGATCACCATTCAGATGCGAGACCAGATCGAAACCGCGATCGGCATGCGCATCGCGCCCTTTGTATTGCCGCTGGCCGTCACGCTTTTCACCTACATCCTGTTCTCGAACTGGTTGTCGGTGCTGCCGCTGCAATACACCCACTCATCGGGCGGGGCGCCGAAAGAGTTGTTCGGGCCGCCGGCGGCAGACATCAACTACGTACTGGCGTTGGCCCTGTTCGTCTTCATCTGCTACCACCTGTCCGGCGTCTGGCGAAGCGGTCCCATCGGCTACCCCGTCAAGGTGCTCAAGGGACACGTCTGGGACACCCTGCCCACTGGGGTCGGTGCGATCTTCTCGCCGATCAACGTCGTCGAAGAATTGGCCAAGCCGATTTCGTTGTCGCTCCGACTTTTTGGCAACATGTTCGCGGGCGGAATTCTGATCGGACTGATCGCGCTGTTCCCGCCGTATATCTTGTGGGCGCCGAATGCGATCTGGAAGGCGTTCGACCTATTCGTCGGCGCGATTCAGGCGTTCATCTTCGCGCTGCTGACCATCTTGTACTTCAGTCAAGCGATGGAGCTGGAAGGGGAACACGAGTAAATCCGCACAAATCTCTTGGCTTCCAGCACAACGACAGACTTGGTAGACCGCTACCAAATATCAAGGAGGATAAGCAATGAACCCCACAATCGCTGCGGGCGCTCTCATCGGCGGCGGCCTGATCATGGCTGGTGGTGCCATCGGCGCCGGTATTGGTGACGGTGTCGCCGGTAACGCGCTGATCTCCGGCATCGCCCGGCAGCCCGAGGCCCAGGGCCGACTGTTCACCCCGTTCTTCATCACGGTGGGTCTGGTCGAGGCTGCCTACTTCATTAACTTGGCCTTCATGGCGCTGTTCGTCTTCGCCACCCCGGTCAAGTAACAGCTGCGATGGGTGACATGAGCGCTACGGTCCTGGCTGAGGGAGGCGGCAGCAACTTCCTCATTCCTAACGGCACCTTCTTCGTTGTGCTGATCATCTTTTTGATCGTGCTCGGCGTGATCGGCACCTTCGTGGTGCCGCCGATCTCGAAGGTGCTCAAAGAGCGCGAAAACATGGTCACCAAAACGTTGGCGGACAACAAGAAATCGGCCGAACAGTTTGCCGCCGCGCAGGAAGACTACGAGAAGGCGATGTCCAAGGCTCGGGTCAAAGCGTCGGCCGCTCGCGACGACGCCCGAGCCGAGGGCCGCAAGCACCTCGAGGGATTGCGCGCAGGCGCTGAACAAGAGGTAGCTGCGACGCTGCAGAACGCCGCAGAGCAACTGAAGCGGGAAGGCGACGCGGTGGCTGCGGATCTGCGCTCTCGCGTGGATAGCATGTCCACCGCGTTGGCCAGCCGGATTCTCGGCGTCGAGATCACCACCTCGGTCACCACCACCTCCGGGTCAGGGTAGAGAGCGAAGATGTCGACATTTATCGGGCAGTTCGTCGGATTCGTTCTCATCGTGTTGCTGGTTTGGCGCTACGTCGTGCCACCTGTGCGCAAGATGATGGCCGACCGGCAAGACACCGTGCGCCAGCAGTTGGATGAGGCCGCAGCGGCCGCCGATCGGCTCGCGGAAGCGAGTGAAGCGCACAGCAAGGCCGTCAAGGACGCCAAGGCGGAGGCCAAGCGGGTTACCGAAGAGGCCGACTCCGACGCCGTGCGCATCGGTGAACAGATGCGCGCCCAGGCCGATAGTGAGGTCGAGCGGGTCAAGTCGCAGGGCGCCAAGCAGGTCGAGCTGCTGCGGGCACAGTTGGTTCGCCAGCTGCGCCAGGAGCTGGGTGCCGAATCTGTGCGGCGGGCAGGCGAATTGGTGCGCGGATACGTTGCTGACCCGGCCCAGCAGTCTGCAACGGTCGACCGCTTTCTCGACGACCTGGACGCGATGGCGCCGTCGAAGGCGGACGTCTCTTATCCGATAGCGGAGAAGATGCGTTCAGCCAGCCGAACGGCGCTGGACGCCGTGATGAAGCGGCTCGGTGAGGTTGCCAAGGGTCTAGACGACCGCGGGCTATCGACGCTCGCCAACGAATTGACTTCGGTCGCAGCGCTGTTGGACCGCGAGCCTGTCGTCACGCGGTATCTCACCGTCCCGGCTGAAGATGCGGGCCCCAGAGTCCGGCTGCTCGAGCGGTTGGTGTCCGACAAAGTCGGAGAGCACGCCCTCGATATCGCCAAAACCGCCGTCTCGCAACGGTGGTCGGCCAGCACCGATCTGATCTCCGCTCTGGAGCTTGCATTGCGACACGCTTTATTGACGCGTGCCGAACACGCCGGCACCGTCGACGAGGTAGAAGACCAGCTGTTCTGGTTCAGCCGAATCCTGGATACGCAGCCCCGCCTTTCGATCTTGCTGAGTGACTACGAAGCGTCGGCGGATAGCCGGGTCGAGCTGCTCCGCAATGTGCTGCGAAGTGCAGGTAGCAGCGTCAATCCCATTGCCGTTGATCTGTTGTCCAAGACGGTCGAGCTGCTACGAGGGCAACCGGCCGAGGACGCGGTACTCACGCTGGCCAAAGTGGCGGTAGCTCGCCACGGCGAGGTCGTCGCACACGTACAGGCTGCTGCGGAACTGAGCGAGGAGCAGCGCGAACGCCTGACCCAGGTGCTGAGCCGGATCTACGGCCATCCGGTAGCACTGCAGATTCAAACCGATCCCGAACTGCTGGGCGGGCTCGCGATCACCGTCGGCGACGAGATCATCGACGCTACGCTTTCGTCGCGCCTCGCCGCGGCCCAGCACCAGCTCCCAGACTGACACCCACCTAGCCAACACAATCAACAAGCAGGAAGAACGAAAAGCTATGGCAGAGTTGACAATTTCCGCTGAAGACATTCAAGGCGCGATCGAGGAATACGTTAGCTCCTTTACCTCCGATACCGCCCGGGAAGAGGTCGGCACAGTCGTTGACGCCGGCGACGGTATTGCGCACGTCGAAGGCTTGCCCTCGGTGATGACCCAAGAGCTTCTCCAATTCCCCGGCGGTGAACTGGGAGTGGCGCTCAACCTCGACGAGCACAGCGTCGGCGCGGTGATCCTGGGTGGCTTCGAGAACATCCAACAGGGCCAGCAAGTCAAGCGCACCGGCGAGGTGCTCTCGGTGCCCGTCGGCGATGCTTTCCTTGGTCGAGTGGTCGACCCGCTCGGTCACCCGATCGACGGCCGCGGCGACATCGACGCCGCCGAGCGCAGGGCGTTGGAGATCCAGGCGCCGTCGGTGGTGCAGCGCCAAGGCGTCAAAGAGCCACTGCAGACCGGCATCAAGGCGATTGACGCCATGACCCCGATCGGCCGTGGACAGCGACAGCTGATCATCGGCGACCGCAAGACCGGTAAGACGGCGGTCTGCGTGGACACCATCCTCAACCAGCGTCAGAACTGGGAATCCGGTGATGAGAAGAAGCAGGTGCGGTGTGTCTATGTAGCCATCGGGCAGAAGGGCACCACGATCGCCGCCGTCCACAACACGCTCGAAGAGGGCGGCGCGATGGACTACACGACGATCGTGGCCGCGCCCGCATCGGACTCCGCTGGCTTCAAATGGCTTGCGCCATACACTGGTTCGGCGATCGCTCAGCACTGGATGTATGAGGGCAAGCATGTGCTGATCGTGTTCGACGACCTGAGCAAGCAGGCCGAGGCCTACCGTGCGATTTCGCTGCTGCTGCGTCGCCCGCCCGGCCGCGAAGCCTATCCCGGCGACGTCTTCTATTTGCACTCGCGGCTGCTGGAGCGTTGCGCCAAGCTTTCCGACGACCTCGGGGGTGGCTCACTGACCGGACTGCCGATCATCGAGACCAAGGCCAACGACATCTCGGCCTACATTCCGACCAACGTCATCTCGATCACCGACGGACAGTGCTTCCTGGAATCCGACTTGTTCAACCAGGGTGTCCGGCCCGCCATCAACGTCGGTGTGTCGGTGTCGCGCGTGGGTGGCGCGGCGCAGATCAAAGCAATGAAGGAAGTAGCCGGGTCGCTGCGTCTGGACCTGTCGCAGTATCGCGAGCTGGAATCGTTCGCGGCGTTCGCTTCTGACCTGGACGCGACATCCAAGGCGCAGCTGGAGCGCGGAGCTCGACTCGTCGAGCTGCTCAAGCAACCGCAGAACCAGCCGGTGCCCGTCGAGGAGCAGGTGGTTGCGATCTTCCTCGGTACCGGCGGGCATCTGGATTCGGTTCCCGTCGATGACGTGCGGCGGTTCGAAACCGAGTTCCTGGACCATATTCGGGCGTCCGAGGCGGGCATCCTGTCTGAGATCCGGGAGTCCCAAAAGCTCACCGAGGAGATGGAAAGCAAGTTGACCGACACGGTCAACGACTTCAAGAAGGGCTTCGCGGCCACGGGCGGCGGCTCGGTGGTTCCCGACGAGCATGTGGAAGCCCTCGACGAGGAAAAAGTGGCGAAAGAAGCGGTGCAGGTGCACAAGCCGGCACCGCCGGAGCAGAAGAAGTAACTGAGGATGGCTGCCACACTTCGCGAACTGCGGGGTCGGATCCGCTCCGCCGGGTCGATCAAAAAGATCACCAAGGCACAGGAGATGATCGCGACGTCGCGTATTGGTAAGGCGCAGGCCCGACTGGAGTCGGCTCGGCCTTACGCCGTTGAGATCACCCGCATGCTCACCACGCTGGCCGAAGAAGCGGCATTGGACCACCCATTGCTGGTCGAGCACCCCGAGCCCAAACGGGCTGGCGTGCTGGTGGTCTCGTCTGACCGCGGCCTTTGTGGCGCCTACAACTCCGGCGTCTTGCGCCGAGCCGAGGAACTCTTCTCACGGCTGCGAGCGGACGGCAAGACTCCGGTGCTCTACACAGTCGGACGTAAAGCGATGGGCTACTACACCTTCCGAAACTGGGACATCACCGAGTCGTGGACCGGCTTCTCGGAACGACCCAGCTACGAAGATGCCGCGGAGGTCGCTGAAACACTGGTAAGCGCCTTCATGGCCGGTGTCGAGGACAACGGCGAGCCTGACGCCACGAGCGTCGATGAGCTGCACATCGTCTACACCGAGTTCAAATCAATGATGTCGCAGTCGGCCGAAGCCCACCGCATCGCGCCGATGGTGGTGGAGTACATCGAGGAAGACCGCGAACCGCACACGCTGTACTCATTCGAGCCCGATGCGACGACGTTGTTCGCTTCGCTGTTGCCGCGGTACTTGACCACTCGTGTGTATGCGGCGCTGCTCGAGTCAGCCGCCTCAGAATTGGCATCGCGCCAACGGGCGATGAAGTCGGCGAGCGACAATGCTGACGATCTCATCAAGGCGCTCACACTCGAGGCCAACCGCGAACGGCAGGCCCAAATTACCCAGGAAATCAGCGAAATCGTTGGTGGCGCAAACGCGCTCGCCGAGGCCGCTGGATAAGCCCCATTAGGAAGCGAAGAGGATATGGCTGCTACCACCAAATCGGCTGAGAAGTCGAAGAACGCCAAGGGCACCGACAGCAACGGTCGCGTCGTGCGGGTCACCGGACCGGTCGTCGACGTCGAATTTCCGCGTGGCTCCGTACCCCAGCTGTTCAACGCTCTGCACGCCGACGTGACGTTCGAGTCGCTGGCGAAGACGTTGACGCTGGAGGTTGCCCAGCACCTCGGCGACAATCTCGTCCGCACCATCTCGCTGCAGCCCACCGATGGGCTGGTGCGCGGTGTCGAGGTGATCGACACCGGAAACTCGATTTCGGTGCCGGTCGGCGACGGCGTCAAGGGCCACGTGTTCAACGCACTCGGTGACTGCCTGGACGAAGAAGGCTACGGAAAAGACTTCGACCACTGGCCCATTCACCGCAAGCCGCCGGCGTTCG
>DAIODV010000099.1:0-10786 GCA_036746615.1 Mycobacterium sp. | reverse complement strand
GATGGCGGCAGCGCGGCGGCTGATCTCCGCATCGTCGCGTCCCGCGCACACCACAAACGCTGCGGAATACGTCATCGCGTCGGCGGGCCTGCCCATCGAATCGACCGCCTCGCGAACCCGCTCGAATTGGGTCTTGATGGTGTCCAGCGACGCGAAGGGCACGTTGAATTCGTCGGCGAATGTCGCGGCCAGCGCCGGCGTCCGGTTAGCGCCCAACCCGCCGATGATGATCGGGGGATGAGGCTGTTGCACCGGCTTAGGCAAAGCGGGCGAGTCGTTGACCGCGTAATGAGTGCCCGCATAGTCGAAGCTTTCCCCGACCGGTGCGGTCCACAGGCCGGTAATCATTTCGAGCTGTTCGGTGAGTCGGGCGAATCGCTCGCGCAGCGGTGGGAACGGAATTCCGTACGCTGCATGTTCCCGTTCGAACCAACCGGTACCGATCCCGAATTCGACTCTCCCGCCGCTCATTTCGTCGACCTGGGCGACAGCGACGGCCAGCGGTCCGGGATGGCGGAACGTAGCCGACGTGACCAGCGTGCCCAGGCGGATCGATGACGTCTCGCGGGCGATGCCGGCCAACGTCACCCAGGAGTCGGTTGGGCCGGGCAGTCCGTCGCCGCTCATCGCGACGTAGTGGTCGGATCGGAAGAACGCGGAGAATCCCAACGCCTCGGCGGTCTGCGCGACGGCAAGCTGATCGGAGTAGCTGGCGCCCTGCTGCGGTTCAACGAATACGCGAAAGTCCACGGGCGCCACACTAATGGCCGGATTGAAGCCGGCTCGAAAGTCTTACGGGCTAGACCGGGTGGGCGGGCTGCCCCCGTCCACGGCATCTTCGCGCCGCACCGAAGCGACGAGTGCGCCGAGGCAGATAAGAACAGGAATTGTGGCCCACCAGAAGAACAGCAGGTACACCGGACCCCAGACCGTGGCGAATGTGATGAACAGCCGGATGTAGTCGCCTACAGGTGCGGGGTCGGAAAGCCCGTGTGTGTAGGAGATGGCGAGTGCGATTCCGGTAATCACGCTGCTCACGACCGTGACAGCAATGATCGATAGCACCGCCCGCTTGGGCGATGGCTTGGTTAAGCGGAAGCCTCTCATCGGCCCGTTGCGACGGCGGGGATTCCACCGGTGAACGGGTCGGTGAGCTTGGTGGTATGCGAAACGAAGGGATCGCCTTCAAATGGGTTGAGGTTTTCTAGCTCCCACTGCCACGCCGGCATATCTGGTCGCACGGCTGGGATGGTCGCATCGCCGACCCAGTGGTGACGCTCGAGGCTGGTGCTCGGGCCCCATTTGCTGCCTGAATTCGCGGTATCCCACTGCAATTGCGTAGGCGAGTGACCGTCTCGGTACTGGTAGGTCTCCATGCTCGGGTAGATCGTCGTGTTCCCACCGAGCCCGATCGCGCCATCGGCTTGAGGACTGAGGGTGATTCGACCGTTAACTGTCATCCCGAGGGCGTTGCCGGCAGCGTTCTCGTAGGCGTCGTGCGCGTTGTAGTCGATCGTTAACCGCCCATCCGGTGCCTGGGCTACGTGGACACTAGGCGCGGCGGCCGCAGCACCCCCACGGGCTCCATCAACGTTGCCAGTAGGGTTCTGGCGCACCACAATCACGCCATGGTCATAGTCGACGAACATGGACACACGAGAAGCTTCTGGGTCCGCCGTCGCGCTCGGACCGCGATTGTCGCCGAAGTTCATCGGGAATAGTCGGCCCTGAATAACGTCGGTGGGGTCTTTCGCGACATTCTGAACCTGATCGGTGGGGATGAACATATTTGACCGAACTACTCCTCTGCCGGGTTGGGGCGCAAATCGCCCCGCGACAATCTGCGGAGGAACTCCGTGGTCCTTCGGCAGGTAGCTGTGCGGGTCCAGTGCCGCAGCCATTAGCCAGTCGTTCGCGCTGACGGGTGCATGTCCGTATACCCGCTCGAAGGCCTCTTCCTCATTGGTCCTGCGATCGGCGTCCATTGGACCGTCGTTCAAAGCGGTTGCGGGATCGTGTAACTCACGTCCGCGCTCATCCAGCTGTTGCTCTCCGACAGCCGCACGCAGCGCGGTGGCCAGCTCGTGGTCAGTGGCGTGGGCTTTAATTTTGAGCGTGTCGAGCTGCGACTGGAGAATCTGTCGTTGTAGTTCCGCCTCTTCAGCACCCATCAAGAGCCAGGTGTCACCGATATCGACGATCCAGGCGTCGGTGATTGTCCAGCCATTGGCCTCGGCGGTAGCGTCTATTTCGCGCATCTCCGTCTTGCACGCATCCACGTCGTGCGATGCGGTGGCGACCGCTATGGCAACCCGTTGCGACTCCTGTCCGTCGGACTCAATATCGAAGCGGGACTTGCCGACATCCGCCCGGAACGCATCGCCGGCCTCGCCCTCCCAGGTTCGCAGTCGTGCGTCGACCTGATCCAGATTTTCTCCGAGTTGATGCAGGGTGCCCGCCCGCGCGTTAGCGACTTGAAACACATCCCGCACCGCTGCGGAATCCCAGCGGCGTACGTCGTTAGGGGTCAGATCGCTCATTGCAATTGTGTCAATCGTCCGTGTTTGGATCGTTCTCAAAGGTCGGCGGGCGACTGGCGTGAAGCATAGCCGGAGCACTGGGGGCTCGCCCTTCACCAAGAAAGGCGTTTGCGCCACGGAAAGCTGGTCGGCGCAACTGACGCCATGCTGCGGTTCAACGAATACCCAAAAGTCCGCGAGCGCCAGATGTGCTGTGTTGTTCACCGCGATGCCGACGTCTTGTTATGCGGGACTGCCGGCTCCTCGGGCCGCCCAGACTATGCCCCGTCGTCAGTTTGCCAACGACGCACCGCCGTAACCCTTTTGGTGAACGCCTATAGTCGAAACAGCGCGGTGATGACCATCTTGTCGAGGCGGGTCAGCAGCAGGAACACCTCCGACAGGCCGCGGCCTCGGTCATGCCCGATCGCGGTGACGATGACCCCACAGATCACCGACATCGCTAGAACGGCTTCCAGCCTCACGGGCCGGGACTCTACGCCGTTCCCTCTGCGGCGGAGAGGTCTTGAACCGCGCGACGGCTACAATTAGTGGCTGACCTGCTGCGAAGGGCCGCCTAAAACGTCTCTACATTTTCGACGCTGACGAACATGCCGTGTCCAGTGCCCTTGTTGGTGAAGCGGGTGCCGCTTTCGCTGGCCGCGATCATCCAGCCCGCCGCATCGTAGGTGAGGTAGTCGATGGTCACGGTGGGAATGTCGCCGAGGTTGCCCACCACCCACTGCACCGATCCGCTGGCGGTGACGTTCACGCCGTTGGCATGTTCGCCGTCCTGGATTGGGGAGTTGGTGAACTGCGCCTCGCATCCGACGCTGTCGGAATCGATCTGGCAGCGCGTCTGACCGGATTTGGTTTCGATGAAGACGTAGCCGTTCTGGTCGGGCGGTAGCGGGATGGCACCGGCCGGCGGGTTAGCGCTCGAAGGTGCGGGACGCGACGGCGTCGTTGACGGGACGGACGGTCTGGCCTTCGGGAAGGAGGGTTCGGACCCGCCGGCGGGCGGAGAGGCCACCGGCTTGCCGTGGATCAGCGAGTTGCATCCGCTGACCAGCGCGGCGCACATCAGCAAGCCTGCCAGCAGCCGCGCGGTCTTTGGTCTCTCCCAGAACATCTCAGAGACCAGCCTACGCAGGAAGTGACGGAAGTGACTGCAGTGACGCGCCCGCAGTTGCCTGCTAGCCGGCCATTGCGGCGTAACCATCGGCCAAGCCGCGCAACTGGCCGGCGCCGTCACCGGTGAACGACGCACCATGCATCAGCGCCAGCGTGGTCGGTGTCAGTTGCGCCAACTGCTCCAACGTCGGCTGCAAATTGGTCGTCATGCCGGTGGCTTGGAACAGCGACTCCGCCTCCAATGCCGGTGCTACGCAATCGGATTCGGTAAGCGCCGGACATTGACCGGTGTGAGTGAGCAGGTCGCCGGCCAGCAACGTCGACGTCGTCTCGTCAAACCACAGCCCGCTTTCCCAGTTGTGTGGCACGTGCGGGGTGGGGAGGAACCGCAGCCGATGCCCGCCAACGTCGTGTTCGGCGCCGACGACCACCGGTGGCCGGTCGCACATATCGTTCAGCGAAAGCATGCAGGCCAGCGGGCCGTGGATGACTTGTGCGTGGGGCGCCGCAGCCAGCAGCATGTTCATCGCGCCGCACTCGTCGGCCTCGAGATGGGCGAACGAGATCCAACGCAACTGCTCCAACGGGATCACCTTGCCGATGGCCGCCGAAACCAGCGGGAACAGCTGGCGCATGCCGCAGTGGAATAGAAACGGCTCGTCGCCAATCAGCAGGAACTGGTTGAAGGTGAACCCCTGTTCGGTGATGCCCGGCACCCAGGTGGAGATCCGGAAGATGCCCTGCGCGATCTCGTCGACTTTGGTTTGCAGTCCAGCGTCCATACCTACTTTTACATCTGCGCCCAGACAATTTTGTTCTGTAAGTACGTTTCGATACCGGCTTTGCCGGATTCGTAGCCCCAACCGGATTGCTTGTACCCGCCGAACGGCATCGAGTGGTCGAACTGCATCTGACAGTTCAGTCCGACGGTTCCGGCCTTGAGCCGCTTGGCCAATCGGTGTGCCCGGCCGAGGTCGTTGGTCCAAGCAGTGGCCGCCAGCCCGTAGGTGCTGTCATTGGCGAGGGCGACCGCTTCGTCGTCGTCGTCAAACGGCAGCACGGTGACGACGGGCCCGAAGATCTCCTCTTGGAACAACCGGCTGGTGCACGCGACTCCTGCGAGCACGGTCGGGTGGACGAAGTATCCCTTGCGCTCGAGTCGATGCCCGCCGGTGACGATCTCGACCCCGTCATCGCGGCCCTGGTCGAGGTAGCCCAGGACGCGAGTGAGCTGCTTCTGGCTGATCAGCGGTCCGATCACGGTGCCCTCTTCGTCGGGACCGCCGAGTTGCAGACGGTTGGCCATTTTCGCGATGCCCGCCACAACCTGGTCGTAGACGCCGCGCTGCGCGAAGATCCGCGACCCGCACACACAGGCTTGGCCGGAATGGATGAAGGTACCGAACGCGGCCGTGGTGATCGCGGCCTTCAGATTGGCGTCATCGAAAATCAGCACCGGCGACTTGCCGCCGAGTTCGAGGGTGACCTTGTTGAGGTTGCTGGCCGCCGCGGCGTGCACGATTTCTCGGCCGACCTCCGTCGATCCGGTGAAGGCGACCTTTTCGACGTCGGGATGCGCGGTGATCGCCGCGCCCGCCGTGTGGCCGTAGCCGAGCACCAGGTTGGCCACTCCCTCCGGCACACCCGCCTCGGCCAGAATTCGGTCCAAAACGATTGCCGTCAGCGGGGTTTCCTCGGCGGGCTTGACGACGCTGCTGCAACCCGCGGCCAGGGACGGCGCCAGCTTCGCGCAGAAATTAAACGCCGGGCCGTTCCACGGAAAGATCAGCCCGACCACACCGTAGGGCTCCTTAAGCGTGTAGGCGTGCATGTGCGAGTCGACCCCGGTGAGGCCGCCGGTGTTCACGTCGCGCGCGATGCCCTCGATCTTGGTGCACCAGCCGGCGTAGTAGCGGAAGAACTCGGCAGCGACCCGCACCTGGGCTTGCGCCTGAACCGGGGTCATGCCGCCGTTGAGCGACTCGAGCTCCTGCAGGATTGCGGTGTTCTGGTCGATCAGCTCACCGACCCGCCAAAGCACCTTGGCCCGCTCGTAGTCCGGCAAGCCCGACCACACGCCCGAGTCGGCAGTCGCCTTCGCGCGCGCCACCGCGTCGTTGACGGCGTCGGGACCGCAGTCTTTGAACTCGGTGATCTGCTCTTCGGTGGAGGGATTGACGACGCGAATCACGTCGCCGGTGCCGGGCCGTTCGCGGATCTCGTCCAACACCGCCTGCACCCTCATGGGTCACCTCTTTCGTCTGTGCTCGACGCGTAGGTTATGCGCTTAACCATTGGATGTCTAGGCCGAGCCGCGAACGATCAATCGAGCGATGTCCGTCGGCTCCGGCGGCGGCGGGGCGGGGTAGCCCAGTTCGGTGAGGACGGCGGCGATCGCGGCGTCGGCGACCGCGGTGGGGTTGAACTCGACTGTGGTCAGGGGTGGCGAACTGATCTCTCCCATCGGTGTGGCATCGACGCCGATGACAGCGAGGTCGGCCGGGCAGCGCAGGCCCGCTTCGCGGATGCCGTACAGGAGCAGATGGGCGACCTCATCGCTTTGGGCACACACCGCGGTGACGCCGTCGGCGACCCAACGGCTGACGACTTCGGCGGCGTTCTCCGCCGTGACGTCAGCCGCGACGACGGGTGGGAGACCGTGGGCGCGCGCGGAGTGTGCGACACCCTCGAGCCAAAAGTCGCCCAGGGCATGCCATTTGGCGATGCCGGTGTGGGCAAACGCGATCTTGCGGTGGCCACGCGAGACCAGGTGCTCGACGCGGATCGCACCGATCGACAGATGGGGATCGCCGAGTGCAGGCAGGGTCCCGATCTCGATGTAGGGCACTTTCGCGGCGTCGACTGCGCTGCGTGCGGCATTGCTCAGCGGAAACAGGCTGGTGACCGCGATCGGATCAAGGTTCGCGATGGCGTCGACGGTGTGTTGGTCGTCCTCGGTCTCGAAGATCTGCACTTGAAGCAGGCCGCGCCGGGCCAGCTCGGTGGTCATCTGGCTGCCTGCTTGCATCGGCATTTCGCCCACAGCCACCCGCGGCACGACGTACAGCACCACACCGCTGTTGCCGCTGGCGAGATTGCGTGCGGCCACGTTGGGTCGATACCCCAGCTGCTCGGCGGCCCGATAGACAGCTTCCCGAGTGCGCGGCGAGATTCGTCGGCCTTCAGACTCGTTCAGCACATAACTGACGGTCGCCGTCGACACGCTGGCCAACCGGGCCACGTCGGCATGAGTGGGTCGCGGCCGTGTCATGCCTCATCTTTGCAAATCGGTCAGTCAGCAGTCAGCGCGTGCGCCGCGTGCCCGAACATCGTCTGCTTGATCGCGCCCAGTGTGCCGGGATCCTTGCCGGCGAGGGGACGAAGAACCTCGACCGCCGCGGACGTCACTGTGCCCTCCGCTGCGACGGAGTCGACGATGCCGAGGTGTACGGCATCGTCACCGCCGAAGCGGCGTCCGGTCGTCATCGAGGCGACCGCGGCCTGCGGAGTGAGTTTGGCTTGGATCAGTGCGGCCATGCCCGGCGTGAACGGGATGCGGATGTCGGCTTCGGGAAAGCAGAAGAAACCGCGGTCTGCGCGCATCACCCGAAAGTCGTGTGCCAAGGCCAACATTGCCCCGGCGCCGAACGCGTGGCCGACCACAGCTGCCGCAGTGGGGACTGGCAGCGTGAGCATGCGGGCCAGCATGCTTTGCACGCGTCCGACATACCACTGGGTCTGGTCTCCGTTCGCCGCCAGCCAATCGAGATCCAGGCCGTTGGAGTAGAACTTGCCGCCACCGGTGGTGACCAAGCCCTGAGCGCCAGCGCTGACGATCTCATCGAGATGCGCGCCGACCTCGTCGAGAAACGCAGGCGAGAAACGGTTTTCGTCATCGCCGAGGTCGAGGATGGCAACCTTCTCTTCGTAGGTCAGATTGATAGTCACGGTTTCTTCCTTTTCTCCCACGGCGGTGGTCCGACGTCAAGAACCGCGCGCACTGACGCGCGCAGGTGTTCACGGGCAGTTGTGTTGGCCAACCGATCACGGCGCAGCAAGATGGCCGTCGGCAAATCGACGATGCAGGTGGTGATCGTATCGACGGCGAGTGCATCTTTGCGGTCCCAGATGTTGACTGCGAGCCGGATCATCAAACCGACCAGTAATCGGTCGAGATCACTTAGCTCCGTGGCGATTTCGTCGGGAAGATCCGACTCTAAGAGCTCTTCGCGGCGCACCGTCAACAGTAGTTTGGACGAGTCCGGATACTGCTCGGCGAAGACCACCGGCGCGTCAGCCGCGGCCAGCACGGCCGCATCCGCACCGGCTTTCGAAAGGGCCTCGTCGACCAACGCGTTTTGCACGGTGAGAAATCTGCGTCCGGCCCGTAGCCATGCGCGGCCCATCAGGCCCGAGCGTGACCCGAAGGTGTGGTACAGCGCGCCGTTGGAAACGCCGACGGCGGCGCTGATCGCGCGGATGGTTACCGCCGCGGGCCCGGAGGCGACGGCCAACGACTCGACGGCGTCCAGGACGACATCCGGCTCATACATGCGCGGGCGGGGCATGCCGCCATTGTAACAGAGCAGTCGCTCTATTACTCCGGGGCTAGGTCCGGGACCTCGCTGGGGTGGTCGGCAACTTCGTTGGCCGCGGCCATCACCCGGTCGCGCACCAGGAACCAGCCGCCGATCAGCGCGGGGACAGCGGCGACCAGCGCTGCGATGACCCAGGGCCCCTTCTCCGGGTCGAGCGTCATCAGCACCAGGACGCCGGCCAGGAAAGCCAGCGTGACGTAGCCGCTGTACGGCGCCAGCGGCATCCGGAAGTGCGGCCGCTGCATCGTTCCGGCTTTCGCCCTGCGGTAGAACCGGAGCTGGCAAATCACGATCGTCGCCCAGGCCGCCAGGACCCCCACGGCGGCGATGTTGAGCACGATTTCAAAGGCCTGGCTCGGTTTGACCGCGTTGAGCACGACGCCGAACAGCCCGATCGTGGCGGTCAGCAGGATTCCGCCATACGGCACACCGTTTTTCGACATCCGGGCAGTGAACTTCGGACCGCTGCCGTTCACCGACATCGACCGCAGGATCCGGCCCGTGGAATACAGTCCGGCGTTCAGACTCGAGAACGCAGCGGTGAGCACCACCACGTTCATCAGCGACCCCGCGCCGCCAAAACCGATCCGGGCGAAGAACGTGACGAACGGGCTCTCGCCGTGTTTGTAGGTCGTATAGGGAAGCAGCAGCGCCAGCAGAAGAACTGATCCGCAGTAGAAGACCGCGATCCGGGCGATCACCGAGTTGATCGCCCGTGGCATGACCTTCTCCGGTTCTGCGGTTTCGCCGGCAGCGGTACCCACCAATTCGACTGCAGCGTAAGCGAATACCACCCCAGAGGTGACGAGCACCAGGGGCACCAGGCCCGTCGGCAGGAATCCGCCGTGGTCGGCCCAGAGGCCGGGACCGGTAGTCTTTCCGTCGATCTTGAAGCGGCCCGCCAGAAAGACGATTCCGACGACCAAGAAAGTCGTCAAGGCCACCACCTTGATCAGCGCGGCCCAGAACTCAAACTCGCCAAACGCCTTGACCGACACCAGGTTCACCGACACCACACCCACCAGCGCGATGAGCGCCAGCGTCCACTGCGGGACCGCCTGGAACGCCGTCCAATAGTGGAAGTAGCTCGCGATCGCGGTGGAATCGACGATCGCCGCCATCGCCCAGTTCAGGAAGTACATCCAGCCCGCAACGAAAGCCGCTTTCTCCCCGAAGAATTCGCGAGCGTACGAGACGAACGAGCCCGTCGCCGGGCGATGCAGCACCAATTCGCCGAGCGCGCGCAGAATCAGAAACACGAAGCCGCCGCAGATCCCATAGACCAGGAACAAGCCGGGGCCTGCGGACGCAAGCCGTGCGCCCGCCCCCATGAACAGCCCGGTCCCGATGGCGCCGCCGATCGCGATCATCTGCATCTGCCGGTTATGCAGGTCATGGTGGTAGCCCGCGTCTTCGCGGGCAAGCCCAGCGTTGTCGCCGGCACCCGGGTTAGGCGTGCTGGACAGCGGTGGCAATCGAGTTCCTATCGTCGTGGCCGGTGCGACGCCGCAACGCGGGAACACCCGAGAAACGGAGTGGTTGTGAGGTTATCCCAAAGGCTTCGCCTAGGCAGCGTCTCAGCCGACGTCAATCATCGGGCGAGGTATGTCCCGACGCCGGGCACGCGAAATCGCTTGGGGCAAAGAGATAACCAGGTATACCGAATGGTATATTGCGCGTTGTGCGAGTACGCGAACGACTGACGTCAGCCACGGCGATGCTGATGCAGCGACAGGGAGTCGCCGGCACCGGCGTTGCGGAGATTCTGTCGACCAGCGGCGTGACACGACGGTCGATCTATCTGAACTTTCCCGGCGGCAAGGCTGAACTGGTTGCCGCGGCGACGCGTTCAGCCGGAGATGAACTGACCAGCAGGCTGCGCGAATGTATCGGACAGCCGGATCTGATCGGGGCGCTCACCCAGGCGTGGAGCGAAGTCTTGATCAGTACCGACTTCGAAGGTGGCTGCCCCATCGTCGCGGCGGCCTTCAGCCGTGCCGAAGCGCCCGAGGCGGCCAGCGCCGCCGCCGATGTCTTCGCGGAGTGGGGTCAGCTGCTTGCCGAAAGACTCAAAGCTGACGGCATCACTCGCGGTGCGGCCGAGTCATTAGCGACGACGATCGTCGCCGCGCTCGAAGGGGCCGTCATGCTTGCGCGCGCCGCGCGGTCCATCGAGCCGCTCGAGCAGGTCTCGCATCACCTCAACGAACTCATCGCGGAACGCCGCCCCAAAAGGCGGGAACAAACCCGCCGGCGGGGCCGTTGACCCATTCGACAACTTGAGTGAACTAGACTCAACATTGGCTTGACAGCGGCGCTCCGCGCCGTGCAGTCTTGAGCGGGGTTCACTCAGCAGCGTAGTGCATACCAAGTTCGACTATTAGGGAGGATTCACCATGGCTCGTGCGGTCGGTATCGACCTCGGGACCACCAACTCCGTCGTCGCAGTTCTCGAGGGTGGCGACCCTGTCGTCGTCGCCAACTCCGAGGGCTCGCGGACGACGCCATCCATCGTCGCGTTCGCGCGCAACGGCG
>DAIODV010000098.1:5326-10945 GCA_036746615.1 Mycobacterium sp. | reverse complement strand
GATCCCCGAGGAACAGATCCTTAATTCGCCCGTGCTCAACTACCCACTGACACAGTACATGTTCTGCGCACCCGACGAAGGCGCCGCTGCAGCGGTGATGTGCAGGGCCGACATAGCCCACCGCTATACCTCCAAGCCCGTATACCTGCGGGCAGTGGAGGTCCGCACCCGCCGCTACGGCGCCTACGAGGTCAACACCACTTTCGCCCCGGTCGAAGAGGACGTCGCGCCGACCGTCTACGCTGCCGGAGCCGCCTTCGAAAATGCTGGTGTCGCACCGGAAGACGTCGACGTCATCCAGCTGCAGGACACCGACGCCGGCGCCGAAATCATCCACATGGCCGAGTGCGGGTTCTGCGCGCACGGAGATCAGGAGAAGCTGCTGGCCGACGGCGCCACAGAGATCGGCGGGGCGATGCCCGTAAACACCGATGGTGGGCTGATCGCCAATGGCGAACCAATCGGCGCCTCCGGGCTGCGCCAGATTCATGAAATCGTTCGCCAGCTCCGCGGCGAGGCGGGTGACCGCCAAGTGCCCGGCAATCCGAAGGTCGGGTTCACCCAGCTGTACGGTGCACCCGGCACCGCAGCGGCAACCATCCTGACGACCTAAAATCTTCACCGAGCGTGCAACTATGGTGACGACACGCCGCCCCGATGACCACCACCGTCATTGCACGTTCGGCGAAAGGTCAGCCCGCATTTTTGACCGGCGCGTAGGCGGGCTTGCCCAAGCCGAGTACGTATTGCGCGATCATGTTGCGGAACACCTCGAGGGTCCCGCCGTAGATCCCCACGAGCGGCGCGAAACGGTAGACGTACTCGGAGGCGCCGTCGTCGGCCGCACCGTCGGTTCCGTTCGGCAGCGTCGACGCGGCGCCGAGGATGTCCATCAGGTCCGGTGAGATGTCGCGCATGGTCTGTGCCAGCGCTACCCGGCCGAAGATGCCCGGTGTGCTGAACGCCGCCTCCATTCGTGCGGTGCAGCGACCCAGCCGGTAGGCGACCGATTGGTCGTCAACGAGCCTGCGCCCGTTCGGATCCCGCTCCGCGACCTTGCCGCCGACCTTGTCGACGGCATCGGCCATGAAACCGGCCTGGTGCATCATGATCGCCACGTCTTGCAGCCCGTCGGGTGCGGCAGCAACTGCGCCGTGTTCGGTGTTAAGCGGCTCGCGCAGCACAGTCCAGCCCGCGTTGACGTCGCCGAGTCGGTATTTGTCGTCCACGCGCACATCGGTGTAGTAGACGATGTTGGTGCGGTCACCGTCGATGGTGCGGATGCCCTGGATCTCGATGCCGGGCGAATCGAGCGGTACCAGAAACATCGTCAGGCTCTTGTGCTTGGGCGCGTCGGGATCGGTATTGGTAATCAGGAAGACGTATTGGCATTTGTGCGCACCGGTGGTGAACATCTTGGAGCCGTTGATGATCCAGCCGTCGCCGTCGCGTACTGCGCGCGTCTTGCAGGTGGCCACATCGGAACCGCCTTCGGGTTCGGTGTAGCCCAGGCACATCCGGACGTGCCCGCTGAAGACCTTCGGCATCACCTCGTCCCGCAATTCGGGCGAGCCGAACTTCGCCACGGAACGCGCGATCATCGCGGTGGTGCCCCACGTCACCCAGGGCACGTGTGCGCGACGCTTCTCCAGTTCCCAGATGCGGCGACGCACCCGAGTGAAGCCGCCTTCGGCGTGCGGCTTCCATTCGCCTTCGAGATAGCCAGCGGCGCCCAGCGCCAGATGCACCCCTTCGTCGAAGTTGTCGCCGGTTTCCTTGTCCCGACGCCTGACCTCGTCGGTCACATGAGTTTTCAGAAATACGCGCGCCTCGTCGAGAAATGCTTGGTCATCGTCGGAAAGCGTGACTTGGGAGAAATCCACTTATGCGTCCTTTCCTGAACGACTTTCACGTTCGGAGACGATCTCGGCGATATATTTGGCGCTGGCGCCCGGGTCTCCGCCGGCCAGTGCCCACCCACGAGCCCGCACCAGGTATGCCGTCGCGGCAGCCTCCGCCGAAACACCGAGGCCGCCTTGGACATGCACCGCCATCGTGGCGGCTTTGGCCGCCTCCTCAGCCATGAACACAAACGCCGACGGCGCCAACTCCGGGCGCTCATCGGGCTCGTTGTCCAAGAACCACGCAGCCCGCCGCGCGAGATTTCGGCCGCCCTGCACGGTGATCGCGATGTTGGCAAGCGGATGGGAGATACCCTGCAGCGTCGAGATCGGCACACCCAGCGTGTAGCGATGCTTGGCGAACTCCGCCGCGATTGTCATGGTCTCTTCGACCAGGCCGGTCAAGGCCGCTGCGGTCAGCACCCGCCACTCATCCAGCGCGCGTTGATATTCCGCTAGTGCCTCGGGCCCGCTGCCCAGCACGACACTGGTGTCAGCGGCGGCCGGATCGACCCACGCCATCGGTAGCCGGCCGATGTTGTCCACCTTGGTTGGGCGGGTAGCGAATTTAAGGAGCACCACAGCCCCTTCTCCAGTGCCGTCACGGACGATGATCTGGTCGGCGATCGACCCCGTCGGGATCAGCCGAACCCCGCTGACGTTGTCGTGCTGCGGGTCAAACGCTGCGAGCTGCTTGCCGTTCACCACATCGGATTCCGTCGACCCGAGTCTGGCCAGCAACCGGGCCGCGCACACGTGGTCGATCCATGGCACCGGCGCCAGCGAGCGACCGATCTCCTCAGCCACCAACGTCAAGTCGACCAGTGTCGCACCGTCGCCCCCAGCGGTGTCGGGGAGCGCCATGGTGGTGGCGCCCATCGCGCACAGCCGCTCCCACAGGCTCTTGTCGAACCCGGATTCCTCTGCGGCACGGACGGTCTCGATCGGGCAGTGTGTCTTGAAGAAATCTCGGTACGCAGCCTGCAGCGCCTGGTGATCGTCGGTCAGGCTGTAGTCGAGTCTGCGCAGTTCGTAGCGGTCCATGGTCAGTGCTCCTTCTGGCCCTCAAAAAAGAATTCGTGCGCGTTGTTGTAGAGATAGTTCTCCAGGACGTCGGCGGGGAGGTCCAGAGCTTGAGCCTCGGGGATGACGCGGCGCATTTTCAGCACCGGCCAGTCGGAGGCGTAGATCACCTTGTTGGGCCCGCGGGTGCGCATGTAGTGCAGCAGGCTTTCCGGCAGGCGCTTCGGCGACCACGCTGATGTCATCAGACGCAGGTTGGCGTATTTGATCAGCAATCGGATTGCGATGTCCCACCAGGGATCCGCGCCGTGGATCATGCACAGCTTCAGTTCGGGGAACCGCACGCAGACTCGGTCGAGGTGAATGGGGTTCTGCACCTCCCCCGGGATAGGAGGGCCGGGAAGGCCGGTGTTGATGCACAGCGGTAGCCCAAGCTCTGCGCATTTGGTGTAGAGCGGGTAGTACACGGCATCGCTGGGTGGGTACTGGCCGTCGCCCCAGAAGCTGGGGCCCACAACGGCATACGCGACCGGAAGATCGTTGACGACGGCGCTGAGCTCCCGCAGCGAGGGTATCGGCCGCAGCAGGTTGACCCCGCCCATCGCCAGCGCGAACCGATCCGGCTTGGCTTCGACGAACTTACGCGCGGTTACCGACGGCTTCGCGAGGTTGTCCATCAGCACGGCCCTACGCACGCCCTGATCATCCATCTCGTCGAGCAACTCGGTCAGGTCGACCGGTGCGAACATCGACTCCGGGCCCTTGAAGTAGTCGTCGCGTACCTTGAGCATCCAGGTGGGCTGCTTGTCGGTCTCACCGAAATGCACATTGATCAGGCAGTCAATAACTGGGCTTGCGTTCATGTCGACATCGGCGCCTTTTCTGTCGCTTGGCTTTTCGCCCACCGGTAATCGGCCTTGCCATTACCCAGGCGATGAACGTGCTCGACGAAAATCATCTCCTTGGGCGCCTTGAACCGTGCCAACTGCGACGTGCAATGCGTGTGCAGCAACTCAGGCCCCGCATCGGCTCCCTCGCGCAGTTCGACGAGTGCGACGATTTCTTCACCCCAGCGTTCGCTCGGGCGGCCCACGACCAAGGCATCGGCGACCGCCGGGTGCGCGCGCAACACTTCTTCGACCTCTTCGACGAACACTTTCTCGCCGCCGGTGTTGACAACCAGCGAATCGCGGCCATACAGCCGCAACGTGCCGTCGTTCTCCAGGCTGGCGCGATCTCCGGAGATCACCACCCGTTTGCCGTCGACCACGGGGAAGGTCTTGCGGGTGGCGTCGGGATCATTGAAGTATCCCAGCGGGATTCGACCTTCTCTGGCAACCCAACCGATCTCGAGGTCCCCCGGGGAAAGAAAGTGGCTGTAGTCCTCGGACAAGACCAATCCACCCTCGCGCAGTGTGAAGGTGTCGGTCCATATCTCGCCCCGGCTGTTCCCGAATCCCATGTTTCCGGTTTCCGATGAGCCGTATCCGTTGATGAGCGTCATGTTGGGCAGCATCTCCAGCAGCGCCCGTTGATATTTCGGATTCGTTGCGGCGCCGCCGGTCCCGATAGAGTTGAGCGACGACAAGTCATAGCCACCGCGCCGAAGCTCCTCGACCAGAGGCGCGGCGTACGCATCACCGACCATGGTCATCATCCCGACCCGCTCGCGCTCAGCGGTGCCCCAAACCAACGGCGGATCGAGCTTTTTGCTGGTGTCGTAGAGCACCACGGCCGTACCGTTCATGATCGCCGCGAATGCCGTCCACATGCCGGCAGCGTGCATCAGCGGTGAAACGGCGAACCAGGGCGGGGCAGCTGCCCCGTCCACTTTGTCACGGATCTCCTGGGCGGACGCATGGTCGGCCCCCAGCATCGATGACACGTAAATGTCGGACTGCCGCCACAGCACGCCCTTGGGTCGACCGGTGGTGCCGCCCGTGCAGATCATCAGCAGGTCATCCGGCGATCCGGTCAGCTCACGATCGCTATTGCCTTGCGCTAGCGCTTCATCCAACGAGACGGCGCCGGGAAGCTCCGCTACTCCACTTCCGTCGTCGATCGATACCAACAGGTCAGCGCTTTCGGGCGGAAACACCTCGGCAAATTTGGCCCCCAGCGACTTGTGGTAGATGACGCCGCGGGGCCGCACGTAGTCGAGCAGTTCCGAGACTTCGCGGGGCGTGTAGTTGTAGTTGACGTTCACCGGAACAGTGCGGGCCTTCAGACAACCGACCACCATGTCGGGATAGAGGTCGTTGTGCATGACAAGCGCAACGCGGTCCTGCCCGCATTCCCAATTCTGCAGATCGGCGCGTTCCCGGTGAGCACCAAAACCCCTGTCGGCCAGAAAGTTCGCCAGCCGACGGGTGCGGTCGGCAGTTTCGCCGAAAGTGCTGCGGCGATCACCACATACGGTGATCAGCCGGTCCGGGACGACCTCGGCGATCGTGTCCAGGACCGCCCCTATGGTCCACTCGCTCATGGGTGTGCGCGACCGTTCAAGCGACCGATCCGACCTTGACGTCGAGCAAATCCAACGCGTTGTCGCGCATAACTTTTCGGATATCGGCGTCACTGAAGCCGACCAATTCCTCGGTGAACGACACCGGATCTTCCAGGCCTTCGCCGTGCGGCCAGTCCGATCCGAACAGGATCTTGTCGACACCGATGACCGATGCCAACTCGGGCAGGT
>DAIODV010000098.1:0-5316 GCA_036746615.1 Mycobacterium sp. | reverse complement strand
GTCCTCGTAGTAGGGCGCGATCCAGACGTTGGTGCGCAGCTGCTCCACCGGATCCACCGGGAACAGCTTGGGGTGATTGTTCGCGGCTTTCTTCAGGCGCTTGATCAGCCGGTGTACGAAGTACGAGCCGTTCTCAATACTGACCGCCTTCAGCTTCGGATGACGGGTGAACGCCCCGTGCGCGATCATCGAGGCCATCGTGTCGTGAATCGCGCGGTCGTCAACAAGTATCTGGTCCAACGGATTTGAGCCGCCGAACGCCTCGAACGTCGACTTGCCGCCCCACATTCCGGCTATCTGCAGGTAGCCGCTGTCACTCAAGTGGAAGCCGACCGGAACCCCCGCCTCGGCCAGCGTGGCCCATACCGGATCGTGCAGAGGGTCACCCAACGACCGCGGCTTCACCACACCGGGCACCGGGGCTGGACGCACCAGTATCAGCTTCGCGCCTCGGCCCAACACGAATTCCACTTCTTCGACGGCCCTGTCGGGGTCGGCCAGCGAAATGATCGGTGCGGCGATGATGCGGTGATCAGGCCGGTCGAAGCCCCAGTCCTCGTCCAGCCACAGGTTGAACGCATGCACCGAGGCCATCGTCGCCTCGACATCGTGTTTGAGCGCTTCTTCGACGCCACACGCAAACGTCGGCAACATGAAGACCGTTTCGATGCCCTGGGTGTCCATTATCTTGATGCGGGCGTCGCGGTTCTGATATTCGGGGTGGTCCTCGAGTCGCTCGACCTTCATCAGCGAAGCCGGATCAACGCCTTCCGGAATCTCGCCGCGGAACAGTAAATCCAGACATCCCGGCACGATGATCGGATCGAACGTCGGATTGGGGATGAAGCGATTGACCCGGTCGCCGATGATCGCCTGGGTGTGCTTGCCATCGCTGAAGATCTGCACGCCGCGTCTGCGGAACTTCTTGTCCAGATGCCGGGTGAAGGCGTCCAGCGGTTCGTAGTAGTGATTGTCGACGTCGATCGCCTTATAGCCCAAGTTCCCCATCATCATCCTTTCCCGCGCTCAGCCCTGGAAAGCTCGGCGCTCGCTTGTCGAGAAAACTTGTGATCCCTTCGATGACATCGGGACGTTGCAGCGACTCGTGCAGCAAGGCTTCTGCCCGTGAGCTTGCTTGCACTACCTCGCGCATGGCGTCACCGTATGTCTGTCGCTTGATGATCGCCATCGATGCCGGCGAGCAGTTTTGAGCGATGTCTTCGGCGTAGTCCATGGCTCGCTTCATCAGTTGCTCGGGCGGTACAACCTCTTTCACCAATCCGAGCTCCGCCGCTTCGTCGGCAAGGAACGTCCGCCCACTCAATAACAGATCGAGTGCCACGCCCCACCCTGTCAGGCGCGGAAGTATCCAGGAGACACCGTATTCCGCGATCAGGCCACGGCGCGCGAACGATGCCGCGAACTTGGCCCCGACAGCAGCGAACCGCACGTCGCACATCAGCGCCTGCGTCAGTCCGATACCGACACACGATCCGTTGATGGCCGCGACGACGGGCTTGCACAGTGTCGTCAAGTGATAAGGCTGCCGATCTCCGACAAGGCTGGCCAGCTTGCCCTGGTCGGTCTTCTCAATCGACTGCGTGACACTTCCCATCGAACCCAGCTGAGCCCCCGCGCAGAACGCCTTACCGCGACCGGTCAGCACGATCACCCGAACAGCCGGGTCCTGTTCGGCGCGGTCCAATCCCGCATAAAACGCGGTGGCAATGTCACCGCCCCAGGTGTTGAGCCGATCCGGCCGGTTCAACGTCAGGACCGCGACACCGCTCGCGGTCACCTCATAGATCACGGCCTCGTCCTGGGTGGGGTCAGCGACGACGTCGTCAGCGGTACTCACGCAGTCCTCCTGTCACCCACTGGCCAGTTATAACACCCGCTACGGCTTGAATGCTTAGACCCATACTGTATACCTATCGGTAGCGCATTCCACAACAGCGCTAGACCGGGACAAGCCCCAGGTGCTGATAGGCCTTTTCGATCTGAGTCTTGGCCTCCGGCGGCAATTCTGCTTGCGGCGGCCGCGAATGCGGATAGGAACCGATCGGCAGTCCAAGTAGCGACGCGGCGTACTTGAACGCCCCACCCCAGTGCGTGAAGTAATCGGCCCGACCGGGATAGCAGGTGAACCAGGATCCGAGGTCGATGTCGAATTGGTCGAGACCCGATTCGCGGCCGTAATCCATCGCCTCGACGAGCTTGTCGTTGCACACCAGCTCCCAATATTCGGAGAGCAGCCGCCGCTGCGGCGTCTCGAACAGGTAGCCCGCGGTGCCCAGCTGGGCGGGGCAGACGATCCCGTCGCGCAGCCATCCCGCGCGGTATACGGTTTTCTCGCACTCCCAGATCACCAGGCCGGGCGCCAACTCGTGCAACAACCGGCTGTTCGCCGGGCGGAAGGCGCCCTCTTTGGTCGCGCAGACCGCGGGGAGTTCGTCGTAGATCCGTGCGCCTTCGGCCGCCGTCAACACATATCCCGAGGAGGGTGAGTTGAACATGCCCAGGGCGATATCGGTGCGCTCGCCGATGTATTTGAAGAACCGGAGCACGCCTTCACCGCCGTGAGCCTCCATCATCGGAGTCTGGATGTAAGCGATGTCGGCACCGGCGTGCTGTGCGTGCAGGGTCAGATCCAGGCAGTCCTTGGCCGACATCGCAGCCGTGCAGGCCTGCACGACGATGTTCGGGTTGGCCGCCCGGGCCTCCTCGATCGCGACCTCCAGCAAGCGCTTTCGCTCGTCGAGCGTCAGCGACCAGAACTCCGCGATACCGCTGGTGCACCACAACAGTGGGTGCCCAAGGTCGCTAACGCAGTAGCGAATCAGCGTCCGGTAGGCGTCCCAGTCGATGTCGTCACCATCGGCACCGCAGAACGGGGTATATAGGGAATCGCCGATCCCCCGCAACGCGCTGCGCGCCCATCCGCGTGCCTCGCCGGCTGTGGCCATCATCGACTCCTTTCCAGTCAGCGACCGTCAGGTGAAGTCCGAACCGCCGTCGACGTTGACGTTCGCTCCGGTCATGTAGGAATTGCGGCGTGACGCCAAAAACGCTACGACTGAACCCATTTCGTCCGGCAGCCCGGCTCTCGGCAGGTGTGCCGGATGTCCGAAATGCTTGGTGATTGCGTCCATCAGCCGATAGGGGTCGTCGCCGTCGACACCGACCGACTTGGCCCAGTCCACAAGCGACTCGGATGCGATGCTGCCCGGAGAGACCACGTTGACCAGGATCTCGTCTTTGGCCAGCAACAGCGACAAGTTTTTGGAGACGCTTGTCAGCGCCGCTTTGGCCGCCGTGTACGCCGGCAGGATCACGCTTTGGCGCTGGGTGGAGTGCGCGGAGAAGTTGACGATCCGCGCCCACCCCGCCTTGCGAAGTAGCGGTAGTGCCGCACGCACGCAACGCACCATCCCCATTACGCCGTCGTCGAATGCCCTACCCCACTGCTCGTCGGTGAGATCTTCGAAGCCGCCGACCGAGCCGGGGCCGACCGCGTTGATGAGCACATTGAGTTCGCCGTCCCACCGGTCACCGAGCTGCGCGAACACCTTGTCGACTTGATCGGCGTCGCCGATGTCGGCTACCAGCCCGAGCGCATCGGGACTTCCGCGACTGGTCAGGTCTTCGGTCGCGCGATCGAGATCAGCCCGGGACCGGGCGACGATCGCCACCCGGGCACCATCGTCTGCCAGGCAACGCGCGGCGGCCAGCCCCATGCCGCGCCCACCGCCGACGACGACTGCGGTGGCGTTTGTCAGCCCTAAATCCATGGCGAATGCCCGGTTATCCTTCGCTTGCCGCCGTGCGTATCAAAAACCCTACGATAGGGATTACAGTAGCAGACGGAGATCGCGACACGGCAGCGTAACCGCAGATCATCGGGCAGGCTGCCGGTAGATTCGACTCAGGAGGCGCAAGGCCGGAACGGCAAGCGCAGCATTGATCTTGATGGAGGTGCCGGCAGTGGCCAAGCAAGCAACCGCCGAGAAGCGTCAGCGACGCGAACGCGGGTCCATCAATCCCGATGACATCATCAACGGCGCGTTCGAGCTCGCCGAGCAAGTGTCGATCGACAATCTGAGCATGCCGCTGCTGGGCAAGCACCTCGGCGTGGGCGTCACCAGCATTTACTGGTACTTCCGCAAGAAGGACGATCTGCTCAACGCGATGACCGATCGCGCTTTACGCAAGTATGTGTTCGCGACCCCGTACGTCGAAGCCAGCGACTGGCGCGAGACCCTACGCAATCATGCTCGCTCGATGCGGAAAACGTTTATGGGCAACCCAATACTGTGCGATCTGATTTTAATCAGGTCAGCGCTTAGCCCCCGGGCCGCTCGGTTGGGCGTCCAGGAGATCGAGAAGGCGATTGCCGGTCTGGTGGAGGCGGGGCTGTCGCCCGAGGAAGCCTTTGACACCTATTCCGCGGTGTCGGTTCACGTGCGGGGTTCAGTGGTGCTGCACCGGCTTCAAGAGAAGAACCAGGCGACGGAGAACGGGGCGCGCACAATCGAGGGCGCGATGGTCATCGATCCCGAAATCGCGCCGCTGCTAGCACAAATGACTGCGAAGGGTCACCACATCGGCGCCGCCGACGACAACAACTTCGAGTATGGCCTGGACTGCATCCTCGACCATGCCAGTCGGTTGATCGAGGAAGGCTCGAAGTCGACTGCCCGTCAACGCAAGTCGACGTCATCGCGGCCGCGCAAGTCGACCACTTCCCGCGGCAGAGCTAAGGCTTAGGCTCTGGCACGTCGAAGTGCTCGTCACGTAGCCGGAATGCCTCTTTGGTGCCATGCTCCGCTCGAGTCTTGACGAAGTTGAACTCCCCCGGCGCGAATTGCAGGTTGGTTCCGTACGCATGGAATAGGTAGCTGGCCACTTCCTCACCCTGGTATGCCTGGCTCTGCTCGACGAGCCGAAATGCCTCTTTGGCGATGACGACGCCGTCGGCCGGCATCTTCGCGGCCTTCTCCGCCCAGTACCGAGCGCGCGCCGACACCAGGCCGGGATCGCAAGTGTCAGTGAAGATTCCGAGGTGCTCGATGGCACCAGCCTCGATGATGTCGCCTGTCAGCAACAGGCGGCGCGCCAACACCGGCCCCAACCGGTGGAAGAACATATGCAGGCTGCCCAGCGCTGGGCCGAGGAAGCGGGTGGCCGGCATGCCGATCTTGGTATTACGGGCGATTACCGAGATGTCGGTCATCAACGCCATCTCAAATCCGCCGCCAAGTGCGTAGCCGCTGATTTCTCCAACGGTGACCTTGGGAAAGCCCATCAGATTGTGGT
>DAIODV010000097.1:9756-10986 GCA_036746615.1 Mycobacterium sp. | reverse complement strand
ATGGACATTGGTCAGTTGACGTCCAGGGTGATCTTGCCGCCTGCATGCCCAGTGGCGCTGAATTGTTGGGCCTGCGCGGCTTGGGTGAGTGGGTAGCTGCGGGAATGGCGGATTTGCAGCGCACCGGTCACCGCGAGACGGGCTAGCTCGGTGAGCACGCCGGTGTTGTGGCCGCTTGGTCCTCCACCGTCGAACGGAATGCCGTGTTGCAAGGCGGCCGGGTCGGCCACGCTCACGATGCGCTCGGTGGTGCCTCGAAGGGTGATCAAGTCGGCTAATTCACCCAGTCCAGCGGCGTCCAGCACGGCATCGACTCGGGGGCTGATATGGCGTATTCGCTGCACCAGTCCTTGGCCGTAGCGGACCGGGGTGGCACCTAGGGAGGCAACGTACTCGGCGTTGGAGTCGCCGGTGGTGGCGATGACGGTTACGCCTTGGGCGACGGCGAGCTGGGTGGCGATGGCGCCGACCACCCCGCTACCGCCCTGGATGAGCAGTACCTCGCCGGGGCGGAGATCAAGCCGTCGTACACCGCGCAGGGCGGTCTCGCCGGCGACTGGCAGTGACGCAGCCCGGCTCCAACTCAGCTCAGCAGGTTTGGCTATCACGATTTCAGCGAGGGCGTAGTCGGCATAGGCGCCTGCGGGGAATCCGTGGCTCCAGCCTTTGACGCGAGTCGGGCCGGCGGCGGCCCAGCCGAACACCTCATCGCCGACGTCGAGCGAGACATTCGGCGCGGTGGCGTCAACGACCCCGGCCAGCTCCACGCCGGGGCGCTGCGGCATGGGCTGCTCGCCCAACTGGCCCTCTCGAATCTTCCAGTCAATGCCGTTTACAGCCGCAACCTTGACGGCAACCCGCACCTGGCCTGGGCCGGGTTCTGGCTCAGGTACCTCGACGAGGCGTAAGACGTCGGGACCGCCGAAGGTTTCGTACTGAATGGCACGCATAATCCTTCTCTTTCCGCTCAGGTTTGTTGGGTTGAAGTTCTCAGTGGCCGGACTCCGCTAGCGAATTTCCCCACAGTTGGATCGCCGGCCGCGGGCTGATGTCAGCCGCTGTCATCATACAACTGATGTCAGGTAGTGTCATCATCTGGCCGGTTGAACATAAGGAAGGGCTCCCCCGCCGCCGCGACCGTCAGCCGCCCGCGGTTAGGGCCTTGAGTTCGGTGAGCGACTCATCGATGTGCTGCATCAGGTCGCCGTCGTCGGTGTCATCGACCCAGCG
>DAIODV010000097.1:8932-9746 GCA_036746615.1 Mycobacterium sp. | reverse complement strand
GATGGCGATTCTGAAGACCGCGACTCCTGCCTCTGCGGCCAGGCTTGCGGCTGGCTCGGTGACTCCGCGACGACGTAAGGCGTCGGCCACTCCCGAGGAGAGTCTCGAAAGCTTAATAAGTTCGCGCTCGTGAAGCTCTGTATTGGCGGCGATCACAGCGTTGCGCTGCCGGGCCTGCTCACGAGGGCGGTGTTGGAAGTAGATGGTGACGGCATGCTTTAGGCTCGCGGCGAATGCGTCAATTGGTGAAGCCGACTCGGGAGCATCAGCGACGCCGACTACCAGCAGCTCGTACAGTGTGTTTTCACCCCAGAACAGCACTTCTCGCTTATCGGCGAAATGACGGAAGAACGTTCGCTCTGTTAACCCTGCCCGCGCAGCGATCTCAGCCACCGTGGTTCGGTCGAATCCGCGCTCGCTGTAGAGCTCTATCGCCGCCTGCTGGAGGCGACCACGCGCGTTAGGTTTCCACCGGCCCATCCATCGATCTTAGGTGATGACAGCGACTGTCATGGAGGGTTGCGTGAATGATAGTTGGAGACATGCGGCCACGCGCAATCCACGAACGCCGCACCGCCGTGGCCGATCGTCACCAAACCTTGGCCCGCGAAATCCCCAACGGCACATGGGTCCGTCACAGACGTCAACGAATGCTGCAGCAAGTGTGCAGGGAGCGTTTGGGGGTCACCCGCCCGACTATCTAACAGACGCCGCCGCTGTAGGTTCTCAAACTTCGTGGCGGCTGGCGGCGCCTTAAGCTGCGGTTTTGCGGGATTCTCATCAAAATGGCGGACGTCTTTTTCTCATCTTCGTG
>DAIODV010000097.1:0-8922 GCA_036746615.1 Mycobacterium sp. | reverse complement strand
TCGTGGCGAATCCGAGAATCGTGCGGTCGTGCAGTTGCGCGGCTCGGGCGGTAGGGATTGGTAGCAAGTAATCTGCGGCGCCCACAGTCGAGGCAAATGCACAGGAGCTTACGAGGTCATGCGTTATTGAAGCGCGTCGACACGTTTGTGAGCTGTGCTGACAAGCTAGGGCGGCGGAGCATGTCATGCGATTGACGGAATACGCAACCTCAGAATCTAAACAAGCGCGACAGCCTTCGGCGCCACCGCTCCTCTCCACGCGCGACGCTGTATCTGCCTTGTTGCAAAATCTACGTGGATCGTGGCGATGGAAGGTAGCCGAGGATGGCTTCGGCGACCGCGTCGGGCTGCTCGGGAAATAATGCGTGACTGGCACCTTCGATGACAGTGGTGGTGATGCGGTCGCCGTAGCAGCGGTGCAAGTCGTTCCATTCGTCGCGAATGTGGAAGGGATCGAGGGCGGCGATGATCTCGAACACCGGAGCGGTGCCGGCGCCCCAGTAACGGGCGAGGTCGGCGTGATGGACACAGTCGACCTGCATCGCCAGGGTGTCTGGGTACCAGCCCGTCAACCACATCGAGGCGTCGTGGTCGGGGGCGAAGAACGCTACGCGTAGTGCGGCAAGCCTGACGGCGTCGGGCAGGGTCAGGTCGGCGGCGCGCATTGGCGCCGAGTTGACCTCGGGGGCAACGGTTTTGCCGGAGGCTGCGGCCAAGATCACGGCGGACACCTTTTCGGGGTGGTGCACCGCGGTGGCGCGGGCGACGAAGTTCCCGAAGGCGTGGCCGAGGATCACCGCTGGCCCGTCGGCCAGATCGTCGATCACGGCGGCGATGTCACCAGACATGTCCTCGAAAGTGACCGCGCTCATCGGTCCGCTCGACTGCGCGACACCGCGCGGTTGCGGCCGCAGCACCCGGTAGCCGGCTTGCGCCAGCGTGGCGGTCACCGCGTCGAAGTCCGTGCCGCCGTCGCGGCCGTAGGAGGGGATGATCACCACGGCGGGTCCGTGTCCGTCGATGTAGGTGTCAATGGAAACCTCACCGGCACTGACGATGTGCGTGTGTCGGGTCACGGCCGTCCCTTGTCGGGTGTTGCTGAATGATCGAGTTCGACGCGCAGGAGTGCGGCGTTGGCGATGATGCCGTGTGGGGGTGCGGTGGTGCCGCCGTCGGTGGTGACGTAGAGGACGCGCCCGTGTTCACCCGGGCGGCGGCCCCAGGCCGCGCTAGAGGGTCCGATCAGAGTTTCGTCGAAGGGGTCTCCCGCGATGTGGCGGACCTCGCTGCCGTGGCGTGGCGCCAGCGGTACCCGGTCGATGGTGTTGGCGCGGTGGCGGGTGACGTAGGCGAATCCTGCGTCGTCGTCCAGGCAGAAGTCGTCGGCGTTGTCGATCGCGGCGACGAACTCCGGCGCCGAGGCCGGGTTGCGTGTCGAGGGGTCGACGGCGACACGCATGAACACCTTCTGCGCGGTCGAGGTGTAGTACAGGTAACCGGCCGTGGGGCTGTAGCGCACGCCGTTGACCCCGGGCTGCGGCGGGGGTGGCACACCGCTGTCGGGATCGAACGCCATGGTGTCATCGGCGAGCCACACCTCGGCCGTGGCGTTGCGTGCGTCATCGGTCAGGTCGACGCGCCAGATCAGGCCTGCGAAGCAGTCGGCGACCGCCAAGACGCCGGGCCCAAGCACGCAGCTGCCGTTGAGTGCGCGGACACGGTGGTCGAAGGTGTAGACAATGTCGGCAGCAACGGCGGCGCCAGGCGTCCAGTCGGCGAATCCGATTCGTGCCAGATGCGATTCGTGAGTTGTGTAGCCTTCGGTGAGGCTGAGGACAAACACGTCGGGTGCGACCTCGGCAATACCAGTCACCGGATGATCGAAGGTGTGTACCAGCACCGGGTCCACCACGCCGCCAGATCGTGGTGGGACAAACCAGAGTTCCTGCTGCAGAACCGCGGTGATAAGGACGGATCCGTCGGCACGGATGGCGAGGTTTTCCAGGAAATACTTCTCCGGGAAGTGCGCGACCGGTGTGATCGTGACGGTGGGCAGCGGGGCGAGAGTCATGGCGATTCCTTTATGCGTCGTGACCGGGTGCCGGGATGTTGAAGGCGTTGAGGATGCCGCAGACGGTGTGATAGATGCCCGTGAGCATGGTGATCTCGAAAACTCCTGCAGCACCGAAGATTTGCTCGATGTGGTCATACAGGGCGTCGTCGACGTGATGGGTGGTGGACAGCATTCGCGTGAATTGCTGGGCTGTTCTCTCGTTTTCGTTGAGATCATCAGGTATCTCGCCACTGATCAACTCGGTGATCGCCGTTCGGGATAGCCCGGTATGCCGAGCGACCGCGGAGTGAGCGTAGAGCTCATAGCGCGCCTGCCAGACCGCGCCTACGGTCAGAATCACCACCTGCCGTACCCGCTCGTCAAGGCAGGTGTGGTGTTCTTCAACTGATTGGAGCTGCAGGAATGCGGTGGCGATCTGCGGACTGAGCAGGCTGGGATTGAACGGCCCGATCAAGCGTCTGTCGGCAGTGGTGGCCGCAAATCCGTTGCCTTGCGCCCAGGGCAGCGCGGTGCCGGTGATGTGATCGAACAGTTCACGCTGCGTGGCCGAAAGCGCTTGAGGATCGAACAACGCCAGTCGGCCGCCCAGCCCGCTCTGGACGGCGTTCACTGGTCTAAACCCTCGGCGTCGGCCGGTACGTCGAACGCGCCCAAGGTCATACACACCATGGTGAACCATCCCAAAAGTACTGCCACGTCGACGATTCCGGAATCACCGAGCAGTTCCTGTGCCCGCCGAAACAACCCCAGCGGCACAACGCGGGGTGCCACCAATGTCGACGCGAGCTCGTAGACGACCTGTTGGCGTGGGTCATCGAAAGAGGTGGGCAGCCCGGCGATCAGCGCTTGGACGCGCCGTGGATCGAGGTGGCCGTCACGTTCGCCGATGATCTCGTGTTCATAATTGGCGTACGCGGCCCGCCATCGGCCGTTGACGATGTTGGTGGCGATTTCGATCTCGGCTTTGGTCAGCGTCGACTGGTGCTGGAAGTAGGCGCCGGTCGGCACAATCGTGGTGGACAAGGTGGGGTTAGCCAGCCAGATCTTGTGCGGGCCGGGAACCAGCCCGCGCAACTCCCGGGTGAAATCGTAGGCCTGTTTCATCTGTGCGGGCATCGCATCGACCGGTGTCTCGACGAAGCGGCCGAACGTGCCGAAATCCGATGTGCCACTCACTGGTTCATCTCCTTTTGCTCATCGCAAGTGCTGGTTGACTACAGGCGCTGATACGCGGGTTCGTTAGGCGGGCAGTGTTTGGTCGCCGACTTTGTCGATGATTTCTTGTTCGGATTCGGTGGGGACACGTGTGCTGACGAGGAATCGGTTGAACATGTTGTACCAACAGATGACGGCGATGTAGCGGCGGGTGAGGTCATCGCCGAAGCGTTCCTTAAGCGCGGCCAGCGTGGTGTCTTGTAGGCCTATGTTGCTGGTGATCTGTTCGGTGGCGAGCATCACCAGGGTGGCGTCGTCGTCGAGTCCGGTCACGGCGCCGTCGTTTTGGATGCCCTGTTTCTCTGCATCGGTTGCACCCAGGTTGTCGAGCATCCGGAGATTGGGGCCCCAGGGATTGACTCCGCCGAGCAGTTTGGCGATGCGCAGGCAGATGAATTCGCGGATTTTGGGATCGACACCGTCGACGCGGAAGACGGCTCGGGCGAGTTCGATCATGGGCCGCCCGATGCCGCCGGTCCCCAGCATCATGCGCCCGTCTTTATAGTTGCGGCCGAACTCGTGTAAGTAAGCGACGGTCTCGGGCCCGAGTTCGTCATCGGTGGGTAGCGGGACGGATTCGGTGAACGGGTATGCGTCCAGATGGGGCATCTCACTGGTCCTTTCGGGTGCTGGTGGGGCGGTATAGCCAGGGGTGTAGTTGTTGATCGCGGACGCGGTAGGCATCGATGTCGTTGCGGTGGCGCAGATTGTCATCGATGTCGTCGAGTCCGTCGAGAAGCAATTGGCGGGGCCGTTCGTCAATCAGGAAGGAGCGCCAGGGGCCTCCAGTGGCGCGTACGCGGCACTGTTCGAGGTCGATTTCTGCGTGGGGTGATTCGGCGGTGTCAATGCGTAGTTCGGCGACCAGACGGGCGTGTTCGTCTGACGGGAGGGCCAGCGGCAGGATGGTGTTGCGGTAGCAGTTGGCGGCGAAGATGGACCCGAAGCTGGGGGCGATGATGGCTTTGATGCCGAAACCCGTTAGAGCCCAGACGGCGGATTCTCGGGAGCTGCCGCAGCCGAAGTTTGCGCCGGTGAGAAGTATTGTCGCGGTCCGGTAATCTGTTTGGTTCAAGATGAAATCGGGTCTTTCGCAACCGTTCTCGTCATACCGCCAGTTGCCGAACAGGATTGATTCGTAACCGGTTTTGCCCAGTCCCGCCACATGCAGGCGGGAGGGGGCGATGACGTCGGTGTCGATGTTGTCGCGTAGAAGCGGCGCCACCACGCCGGCGACGTGTCTTATCGATCGATCGGTCATGGCAGGGTTCTGGGATCGGTGATGTGTCCGGTGAGGGCGGAGGCGGCGACGGTGGCGGGGCTGGCCAGGTGTGTACGCACGCCAGGGCCCTGGCGACCTTCGAAGTTTCGGTTGGTGGAGCTGATCACCCGCGCGCCGCGCGGGAATCCTTCGCCGCCGCCGAAGAAACAAAAGCCGCAGCCTGATTCGCGCCACTGAAAGCCGGCATCGATGAGGATGCGGTCGATACCCTCGGCTTCGGCGGCGCGCTTGACCGCCGTCGATCCGGGGATGCAGATCGCTGTGACCCCGTCGGCGACATGGCGTCCGGCCAGCAGTGACGCCGCGGCTTGTAGATCGGAAAGTCGCGCATTGGTGCAGGATCCGATGAAGGCAGCGTCGATGGGTATGGTGGCCATCGGTGTGCCGGGCGCCAGGTCGATGTAGCCGAGTGCTTTTGCGGCGCCAGCGGGATCGGGCAGTGAATCGGGGTCCGGTACCGATGCGTCGATGCCGACGCAGTGCTGGGGACTTGTGCCCCAGGTGATTTGAGGTGTCAAGGCGGTGACGTCGATGTCGACGGTGCGGTCAAAGCGCGCCCCCTCGTCGGTGCCCAACGCCAGCCATTGCTGGGCGGCGCGCTGCCAGTCGCCGCCGGTAAGTGCTTGTGGCCGGGTCTTGAGGTAGTCTAGGGTGATAGCGTCAGGTGAGACGATGCCGGTGAACGCGCCGGCTTCGACGGCCATGTTGCACAGCGTCATTCGTCCTTCGATGGGTATCGATTCGATGGTCGGCCCGGTGTATTCGATGGCGTAGCCGGTGGCGCCGGCGGCGCCGACGGTCGCGATGAGCGCCAGAATCAGGTCTTTCTCGTAGACGCCATCGCCGAGCGACCCGCTGAAGCGGGCCCGCAGGGTCCTGGGGCGTGTGACGGCCAGCGTCTGGGAGGCCAAGGCGGTCTCGCATGTGCTTACACCCACGCCCCAGGCCAGTGCGCCGAGCGCACCGTTGGTGCCAGTGTGGCTGTCGGCGCACACCATCGTCATGCCGGGCAGGACCAGTCCCTGCTCGGGGAAGGTCACGTGACAGATTCCTTGGCGCTCGTCGCCGAGGTCGAAGATCGGTATCCCTGCTTCTGCGGCAGTGGACCGGAACCCCTCAATGAATTTCTGGCTGTTGGGCAGCGGGCTGGCGTCGGTGCGTCCAGGCCGGGTGTCCACCGAATGGTCCATGGTGCCGAACACGGTGTGCGGGTCAAAGACCTCTCGGTGATCGTCGTGCAGGCTGGTCAGGGCGAACGCGCCGCTCTTCTCGTGCAGGAAGATCCGATCGATGTAGAGCAACGCGGTGTCGACATCGAGTTGGGCTACCACGTGGGCATCCCAGATCTTGTCGAAGACGGTGCGCAGTTGGGGTGCCATCACTGCCCCCCACCGCTGGAAACGAGACCGGCGAGGTAGTGCTGCTCGAGGCCGTCGACCAGCGGCGTGCCCACGAGACCATGGATGTCGGCGAAGCTGGCCGTGCGCGCCCCCAGATTCCAGGTCCCGTCGTCCTCACGAATCTGCTTGAGTGCGTTGGTGATACCCGTGATCGCGGCGGCCAACAGGGCGCCGGGCAGACTGACCCGGGCCACACCAAGCGTCTGCAGTTCGGTGAACGTCAGATGGGTCGGCGACTTGCCGCCTTCGACGATGTTGATCCCCACCGGCCCGTCGATACCTGCAACGGCGGCGACGATCTCCTCGCGCGCGTGCAGTCCCTCCACGAACACCAGCGTCGCGCCGGCATTGAGATAGGCGTTGCCGCGCTTGATCACACCGTCAATGCCCTCCACGGCCAAGGAATCGGTACGGGCGGTGATGACGAAGTCCGGGTTGTGCCGGGCATCGGCGGCGGCACGAATCTTGGCCACTGCCTCGTCCAGGTCAATGACGTGTTTACCGTCGAGGTGACCACACCGCTTGGGCATGACCTGGTCTTCCAAGTTGATCCCCGCCAGGCCGTGGCGTTCGAAGGTCTGCACCGTGAAGAACGTGTTGACGGCGTTACCGAATCCGGTATCGGCGTCACCCACCACGGGTATGTCGACTGATCGCGCGATCACGCCGCACGCGCCGGCCATCTCGGCCAACGAGGCGATGGAGTAGTCCGGGACGCCATAGTGCACCGCCGCGATTCCCAGGCCACTGCATTGCAGCGCAGTAAATCCGGCTTGCTGGGCCAGCTTGGCGCTGATCGGGTCGTACACGCCGGGCATCACGATCAGATCGGGGCCGAGAATCAGTTCTTTGAGCCGGGACGGCTTGTCATCTGTGAGTGTCATCTCCACCACCTCCTATCTAACATATATAGCTATAAAACATAGCTGTCAATATCCTTCGAGATATGAAGTAACGATTGGCTGAAGGTGGGGGTTAAGGTTGTTCGAGATGGAACGCGAGGAGGCGTCGCGGCTGCGGCGCCAATTAATGACACTGCAGCGGCGGCTTCGCCGGGAGATGAAAACCGCTCCGGTGGCGCTGTCAGATGCCCTGGTGCTGGGCGCAATTGAGCGCCGCGGCGGACCAGTGTCTCCAGGACAACTCGCCGAAGACCTCATCATGACGACGTCCAACGTCGCCGCGGCATTGAGATCGCTAGAGGCAGCGGGGCTTATTAGTCGTCAGCGTGACCCCAGCGACGCCCGACGGGTGCATATCGAGCTCACTGATCACGGCCGCCGTTTTGTCGTCAACGATCGACGCCGGCGCGACGATTGGCTCTGCGATACCATCAACACCTCTCTGAGTCCGCGTGAACAGAAGATCCTGCGGCAGGCCGGTGAGTTGATGAGCCGCCTGGCCTACAACGGCCTCGACGATCGCGATGAGTTGGATCACGACGATACGGCTGCAGGGTGAGTCGATGAACACCTCACTCACCGAATCCGCCAAGAGCATCACGGCGGATAACGCGACGGCTCCTGCAGCATCGTTGGCCGCACATTGTGGAGGTCCTGGAGCAATCAGATGGGCGCTATGCGCCACCGGGACGATTCAAGCGTTGGCGGGCCCACCCCGTCGTACCGACGCGGTTTGCTGGAGTACATGAAAATGGTTATCTAGCCGGTGGTTTGGATTGTGATCGAGGCCGAGCCGCCGCTGTGCAACTACAAACTTGATTGCGAAGTCGCCACTCATTCGCCATTCCTGTGAGAAGTCCGCCACGCCATTTGACAACAGACATGTCTTCTTCTTCTGCCTCCCGCCGAACTTCGCTCAGTACGAGTCGCTTGACACATTGGCCTATTTGTCGTATCAATAAGACATGACAGCAACTCTGTCTCACCGGCCGCGCTTCGAACTGGCGACGGCCGAAACCTGGCCCAACCCGTGGCCGATGTATCGCGCGCTGCGCGACCACGACCCGGTACACCATGTGGTGCCAGATGGCAGACCCGATCATGACTACTACGTGCTGTCTCGGCATGCCGATGTGTGGGCGGCGGCCCGCGACCACGAGACGTTCTCGTCGGCGCAGGGACTGACCGTCAACTACGGCGAGCTGGAACTTATTGGGCTGCAAGATAATCCGCCATTCGTCATGCAAGACCCACCAGTCCACACCGAGTTCCGCAAACTCGTTTCGCGCGGTTTCACCCCGCGTCAGGTGGAGGCGGTCGAGCCCAAGGTGCGCGAGTTCGTCGTCGAACGCCTCGAGCGGATACGGGCCAACGGCGGCGGTGACATCGTCGCCGAGCTGTTCAAGCCGCTGCCGTCGATGGTCGTCGCGCATTACCTCGGCGTCCCCGAAGAAGACCGCGTCCAGTTCGACGGATGGACCGATGCGATCGTCGCGGCCAATACGGCGGAGGGCGGTGTTGGGACCGCTGGCGACGCGGTCGGGTCGATGATGGCCTACTTCAGCGAACTGATCGAGCGGCGCCGTCACGAACCGGAGGACGACACCATCTCGCACCTGGTCGCAGCCGGCGTCGGCGCCGACGGCGACATCGCCGGCACCCTGTCGGTGCTGGCATTTACGTTCACGATGGTCACTGGCGGAAACGACACCACCACCGGAATGCTGGGCGGCTCAGTGCAACTGCTGCACCAGCGTCCCGACCAACGGCGACTACTTGCTGAAAACCCGGATCTGATCCCGGATTCCGTCGAGGAGTTCCTGCGGCTGACCTCACCGGTGCAGGGACTGGCCCGCACCACCACCCACGACATCACCATCGGCGACACCAGTGTGCCGGCCGGTCGCCGGGTGCTGCTGCTCTACGGGTCGGCCAACCGTGATGAGCGCCAGTACGGGCCCGATGCCGCTGAGCTCGACGTACGACGCTGCCCGCGCAACATTTTGACGTTCAGCCATGGCGCGCATCACTGTTTGGGCGCCGCCGCAG
>DAIODV010000096.1:656-11039 GCA_036746615.1 Mycobacterium sp. | reverse complement strand
GCGCTCGACGGCCAGCCGCAGGGCAGCCAGCAACCAGCCGAACCGCCGTTGCTGCGATTGTGTCCACTGCAGCTGCATCATCGTCCGGAACTCGGGGGCCAAAAACCCCGCGGTGGCGAACAAGTTGAACGATCCGGCGAGTGCATGCAGCGGCCACGGCAGGAACGCCATTGTGGCTACTCCGTGCAGGTGTTTGCGTACCGGGGGATCGATGCGCAGCTCTTCCAGCGAGTGCTTCCAGTAGTCGTCGAACGCCACGCGGTCGGGTGGCCACATGTTTTCACGCACTTGCAGTGTGGTGCCCAGCCGCTTGGCGTCTGAGTACACCGCATCCGCGGTGGCATCGTCGAGCGGACCGTACAAGAACTCGTGTTGGTCGACGAAATAGCGATACAAGCAAGCTGCCACCCACAGCTGCAGCGCGGGATCGAACGCGTTGTAGGACACCGGGCTTGACGACGTCGAGCGCACCTGCCGGTGTGCGGTGTCGACGGCAGCGCGGATGAGTTCGCGGTCGGACTCGGTGCCGATGGTCGCGACGGCCAGATACGTTCCTGTGGTCCGTGCCCGTTTGAACGGATGCTTGTACACATTGCCGCTGTCGACGGGGCTCTCCAATACCCCATAACCGACACCCGGCAATGACAGCTGCATGATCACATTTGCGGCGGGCAGCAACACCGCGGCCGGGTTCAGCAGGTCGGCGAGCCGGGTGGCCGGGCGCTTCATGCAACCGAGTGAACCACGTGTGAGACGCTGCCGGGGTGTTTGGGACCACGCGGCATACCCGGGTCCTCGGTGTGCTGGCCGGCTACCTGATCGACCTCGTGGTCGCCGACCCGCGTGCCGGTCATCCGGTAGCCGGATTCGGCGCTGCGGCAGCGGGAATGGAGCGGCTCACCTCCCGCGACCCCCGAGTTGGTGGCTCCGCCCTTGTCGGTGTGCTGGTCGGTGCGACGAGCCTGCTCGGCGCCGCGCTGCAGCGGCACGCACGGCGGCGCGGCCCGCTGTGGTCCGTCATTGCGACTGCGGCGGCGACCTGGATAGCGCTGGGCGGAACGTCCTTGGCGCGCACCGGCCTGGCGATGGGCGACTTGTTGAGCCGCGACGACGTCGAGGGCGCCAGACGGCTGCTGCCCTCGCTGTGCGGGCGTGATCCGGAGCGGCTCGATGCAGCGGGGCTGACTCGCGCGGCCGTGGAATCGGTCGCCGAGAACACCTCTGACGCACACGTGGCGCCGCTGCTGTGGGCGACGGTGGGTGGCGTTCCGCTGGTTCTTGGTTATCGCGCCGTGAACACGCTCGACTCGATGATCGGCCACCGCTCGGCGCGGTATGCCCGATTCGGTTGGGCCGCAGCACGTTTGGATGACGCAGCGAACTATGCGGCCGCGCGGGTGACTGCGGCGCTGGTGGTCCTATGCGCGCCCGTCGTCGGCGGATCGCCATCGGATGCCATCCGCGCCTGGCGTCGTGACGCCGCCCGCCACCCCAGCCCCAACGCCGGCGTCGTCGAAGCGGTGTTCGCGGGGGCGCTGGGCGTGCGCCTGGGCGGGCCGACCGCCTACCAGTACGAACTGCAGATCCGGCCTACCCTCGGCGACGGGCCGCCGCCGTCGGTGACCGACCTGCACCGTGCGGTGCGGCTTTCTCGAGCGGTGCAACTGGCGGCGTTGTCGCTGGTGCTTAGCGCCGCCGTCCGTAGCGGTCGGTGAGCTTGTCCTCGACAGTGGGCGCAGGCTTCTCCGCAGGCTTCGTGGTCTGGCTTTTCTCGGCGCGTCGGGCCCTTACTTCGGCGTACACGAAATAGCCCAGCAGGATCGGTGCGACGACGCCGAACGTGATCCACTGGATGCCGTAGGACAAGAACGGCCCGGCATCCAGATGGGGGAGTGCGATTACGCCCAGCCCGCCGGGCTGGTCGTCGACCAATTGCAGATACGACCCGGCCAGCGCAACCCCAGTCAGCGTCGCTATCTGGTTGACGTCGATCGAATACACCTGCCGCACACCGTCACTGATGAATGACTGCTTGTCGGTCACCGGCGGCTCGGAATCGCGCAACCGTGCCGTGATGGTCACCGTCTCGCGCGGGGGCGGCGGTATCGTAGGGAGCCGCGAGCCCTGCTCGGGTCGCACATAGCCGCGGTCGACCAAAACATTGGGACCGCCGTCGACCACGAACGGGACCAGCACCTCCAGCGCCGGATCCCCCTCGGCCACCCGCAACCGGACCAGCAGCTGCTTGTCCGCAAGATAGTGGCCTGTTGCTGTGACTCTGCGCCACTGCGCGTCGGGTGCCGACGAGTCTTGTTGTGGCAGCAGGGTTTTCAATGGCACCGGTGCGGTGGTCAGGGATTGCTGAATCTGGTTGTTCTCCCGTGACGTCTTGGTGTTTTTGCCTAACTGCCACGGCGCCAGCACGGAGAAACACAAGTAGGTGAACGCGACAACGACCACAGCCAACGCCACCCAGCCCGGCCGCAGCAGAAAGGCAAGGCGACGCATCAGCGGTGTCCGTCCTCGGCGAGTCGCTCGTCGACCCAGGCGTGCAGCCCGGGCAACGACGCCTCGATGGCGGCGAAGACGGCTTCGAAGTCGTCGTGGTCGCCGTAATACGGGTCGTCGACGTCGAGGACATAAGCACCGGAGCGTGGGTCGAAAGACCGCAGCATCCGGATTCGGCCGGCATCGACACCGAGCTGTTGAAGGAGCCACACGTGGTTGCGGGCCAGCGCGATCACGAGGTCGGCTTCGATGTGGTCGATGCCGATTTGCGCGGCGCTGTGATCGGTGGGGTAGCCGTGCGCGCGCAACACCCGGTTGGCCCGCTCGTCGGCGCGCTTTCCGATATGCCAGCCCGCGGTTCCGGCACTGGTGACCCGCACGGCGTCGTCCAAACCGCGTTGGGTGATCTGGTGGGCGAACATTTTCTCGGCCATCGGCGACCGGCAGATGTTGCCGGTGCAGACGAAGGTGATGTGCAGTCTTTGTTCAGACACCCAACGCCCTCCGCAGCTCGGCGACCGTGGCGACATGCACCAGCCCGGCCGTTTGTTCGGTGGCGTCGGCGAAGTCGGCTTGACCGTATCCCCAGCCGACCACCACCGCGTCGATGCCGTGCGCGGCCGCTCCTTCGACGTCGTGGCGGCGGTCGCCGACCATCAGCACACGTTCGGGCAGTGGCTGCAGTTGTGCCAGTGCGTGCGCCAGCACGTCAGCCTTGCTGGCGCGGGTGCCGTCGACGCTGGCTCCTGCGACGACCTCGAAGTGCTCGTCCAGCCCGAAGTGCGCCAGGATGCGACGGGCCGTCGGCTCCGCCTTCGAGGTGGCCACGGCAAGCCGCACGCCGGCGGCCCGCAGGTCGGCCAGCAAGTGACGAATTCCCTCGAAGAGGCTGTTCATCGCCCAGCCGCGGGTGGTGTAGTCGGCGCGGTAGGCCGCGATCGCGGCATCGGTGTGTTCGCCAAGCCCCATCGCGGCGAGGGTGTGGTGCATCGGCGGGCCTACGATCCGGCTGGTCAGGTCGCCCTCGGGCACGGCGGCGCCGATCTGGCCGAGCGCATGGCGAAAGCTGGACACGATGCCGTCCGCGGAGTCGGTGAGGGTGCCGTCGAGATCGAAGATCACCAGCTGGGCCGTGCCTGTCACGTCCCTATTGTCCAAGATCGAGCGGCCTGACTTTGACCGTGTCCCGATACCCGGCGTCGGTGGCGAGGTCGTTAGGGTTTCAGACGTGGCGAATGTGGACCCGAGCGCGTCGATTCCGCTCGCGCTCGCGCGCTACCACGGCGATCAGGCCGCCGAACTCGGCATGCTCGATTTCGCGGTCAACGTCCGTCATGCACAGCCGCCGGCCTGGCTAGTGGAGCGGCTGGCCGCACGGTTGCCGGATCTGGCCCGCTACCCGAGCGCCGACGACGAGCATGCGGCGATTCAGGCCGCCGCGCTCCGGCATGGCCGTAGCTGCGACGAGGTCACGTTGTTGGCCGGCGCCGCCGAAGGATTCGCGTTGCTTCCCAACCTGCGCCCGACGCTGGCGGCGGTAATCGCGCCGTCGTTCACCGAGCCGGCTGTGGCGCTGCGCGCGGCCGGTGTCCGTGTGCAGCACGTCGTGCTCGACCGGCCCTTCAGCTTGGCCGGCGCGCAGGTACCCGACGAGGCCGACCTCGTCGTGGTGGGCAACCCCACCAACCCGACGTCGGTTTTGCACACCCGCGAACAGATCCTCGCGCTGCGGCGGCCCGGCCGGATCGTGGTGGTGGACGAGGCGTTCGCGGATTCGGTTTCCGGCGAGCCGGAATCGCTGGCCGGCCAGGCGCTGCCCGACGTGCTGATCGTGCGCAGCCTGACCAAAACGTGGTCGCTGGCGGGCCTGCGGGTGGGCTACGCATTGGGTGCGCCCGACGTTTTGGCTCGGCTGACGGCGCGGCGGGCCCACTGGCCGGTGGGCACCCTGCAAATGACGGCGATCGCAGCCTGCTGTACGCCCGAGGCTGTGGCCGAGGCGGCGGCGGAAGCTCGAGGTCTGGTGTCTCTGCGCAGCGAGATGGTGTCTGGCCTGCGCTCGGCGGGCCTCGAGCCCGTCGATGGCTGTGCGCCGTTCGTCTTGTTCACCGTCGACGATGCTGAGTTGATGCGAAAGCATTTGCACACCAAAGGAATTGCGGTTCGGCGATGCGACACGTTCGTCGGCCTGGACGGGCGATACCTGCGGGCAGCGGTCCGACCGGAGTGGCCGCTGCTTGTTGAGGCCTTGCGGGAGGCGCTGGCGTGAGCGTGCGGCTGGGCAATGTCATCGACGTGCTGGACGAGGCCTATCCGCCTGGGCTAGCCGAATCGTGGGATTCGGTCGGGCTGGTGTGCGGTGACCCCGACGACGTGCTCAGTTCGGTGACGATCGCGGTCGATGCGACTGCGGCGGTGGTTGACGAGGTTCCCGAGAATGGTCTGCTGCTGGCCCACCATCCGCTGCTGTTGCGCGGCGTGGACACGGTGGCAGCCAGTACCGCCAAGGGCGCGCTGATACACCGCCTGATCCGTTCGGGCCGTTCGCTGTTCACGGCTCACACCAATGCCGACTCGGCATCTCCGGGGGTGTCGGACGCGTTGGCGCATGCGTTGGGGCTGACCGTTGAGGCTGTGCTGGAACCCTCACTCGCGGTGACTGGCTTGGACAAGTGGGTGATTTTCGTACCGCCGGAGAATGCCGACGCGGTGCGGGTCGCGGTTTTTGCGGCCGGCGCAGGCAGGATCGGTGACTATTCCCAATGCAGCTGGAGTGTCACCGGCACGGGCCAGTTCCTGCCGGGGGATGGAGCTGCCCCGGCGATCGGCAGCGTGGGCGCCGTCGAGCAGGTGGTCGAGGATCGGGTCGAGGTCGTTGCACCCGCGCAGGCGCGGCGCGAGGTCCTCGCGGCGATGCGGGCCGCCCACCCATACGAGGAGCCGGCGTTTGACATCGTGGCGTTGGCACCTCTGCCTTCTGACGTCGGGCTAGGGCGAATCGGCTCGCTGAGCCAGCCAGAGTCGTTGAGCGCGTTCGTATCCCGAGTCGAAGCGGCGCTGCCGCAAACGTCGTGGGGGGTGCGTGCGGCGGGCGACCCGGACGTGGCCGTTTCTCGCGTCGCGGTCTGCGGCCGCCGCGGCGGCCGCCGGCGTGCAGGCTTATGTCACGGCCGATTTGCGCCATCACCCGGCTGATGAGCATCGTCGCGTTTCTGACGTCGCGTTGATCGATGTCGCACATTGGGCCAGCGAATACCCGTGGTGTGAACAGGCTGCCGGCGTTTTGCGGTCGGCTTTCGGTGCCGATCTCTCAGTACACGTGTGCCCTATCCGCACCGATCCGTGGAACGTCGGTGAGGATTCATGAAAGCCGCAGTCGCGCAGCAGCGCTCGCTGCTCGAAGTTGCGGAGCTGGACGCTGAACTAGCCAAGATCACGCACCGCGCCGGCCACTTGCCGCAACGACAAGACTGCGAGCGACTGCAAACGGAGCAGGTTGCCGCTGAGGACCGACTCGGGTCTCTGCGAATCGCGTTGGAAGACTTGGATGCTCAGATATCACGCTTCGAGTCGGAGATCGATGCCGTACGTCAACGCGAGGACCGGGATCGTTCCCTGCTGCGATCGGTCGCAGACGCCAAGCAGTTGTCGGACTTGCAGCACGAGCTGGAGACCCTGCAACGCCGCCAATCCAGCCTCGAGGATTCGCTGTTGGAAGTGATGGAACACCGTGAACAGCTGCAAGCACAACAGGCAGCTGAGCTCGCTAAGAGCGAGGCGCTGCAAGCTGATTTGGCCGCGGCGAAGCAGGCTCTTGACAGCGCACTCGAGGAGATCGACCATGTACGCCGTCTTCACTCGACGCGGCGCGACGAACTCACCGCGGCGTTAGATCCTGAGCTGATAGCACTTTACGAACGGCAGCGTGCCCACGGTGGCCCCGGTGCCGGAGCATTGCAGGGCCGTCGATGCGGGGCATGTCGCATCGAAATCGATCGTGGCGAGCTGGCCAGGATCTCAGCGGCGGCCGAAGATGATGTGCTGCGGTGTCCTGAATGCAGCGCGATCTTGTTGCGAGTCAAAGGCGTAAGCAAGTGAAGGTCATCGTGGAAGCTGATGGCGGCTCACGTGGTAACCCGGGACCGGCGGGCTATGGGTCGGTGGTCTGGACAGCCGACCGCTCGACCGTATTGGCTGAAAGCAAGCTGGCGATCGGCCGCGCCACCAACAACGTCGCCGAATATCGCGGTCTGATCGCTGGTTTGGAGGAGGCGGCGAAGCTGGCGGCCACCGAGGTCGCGGTCTCGATGGATTCCAAATTGGTGGTCGAGCAGATGTCCGGGCGTTGGCAGGTCAAGCATCCCGACCTCGCAGAGCTTAACGCGCAGGCGCGCGCGCTGGCGTCGCGGTTCGAGCAGATCAGCTATACGTGGATTCCGCGGGCGCAGAACTCCTACGCCGATCGGCTGGCAAACGAGGCGATGGACGCAGCCGCCGAGGCCGAGGGACTGGCACAAGCAAGCGAAAGGCCGTCGGCGCCGGGCTGGACCGGTGCGCAGGGCACCGCGACCCGCTTGTTGTTGCTGCGCCACGGCCAGACCGAATTGTCGGTGCAGCGGCGGTACTCGGGACGCGGTAATCCGCAGCTGACTGAGCTTGGCCGGCAGCAGGCCGACGCGGCGGCGCGGTATTTGGCGCTACGTGGTGGGATTTCGGCAGTGGTCAGCTCGCCGCTGCAACGCTGCTATGACACCGCGGCGACGGCGGCCAAAGCGCTCGGCTTGGACTTGGCCGTCGACGACGACCTGATCGAGACGGATTTCGGTGCGTGGGAAGGCCTCACGTTCACCGAGGCCGCCGAACGTGACCCCGAACTACATCGGCAGTGGCTGCGCGACACCAGCACTGAGCCGCCACAAGGGGAGAGCTTTGACCACGTGAGCCAGCGGGTCTGCCGGGCCCGCGACCGGATCGTGGCGGACTACGGCGGCACGACCGTGCTGGTGGTGTCGCATGTGACTCCGATCAAAATGCTGCTGCGCCAAGCCCTCGACGCCGGGCCGGGCATCCTCTACCGGCTACACCTGGACCTGGCGTCGTTGAGTATCGCCGAGTTCTATCCGGATGGAGCGTCGTCGGTGCGGCTGGTGAACCAGACCGGGTATCTGGGTTAGAGGGCATCCATGCAGTGGGCGGCGCATCATGCGGTGGCGATCGGATCGTCACTGCTTGCTGCGTTCTTTGCTGCGGTGGGAATTGTTATCCGGCAGCGCGCAATCCAAGAAGAGGCAGCTCACCGCAACGACTCGAGCACGATTGTGACATCGTGGGTTCGCCACCCCGGATGGTGGGGGGGAACGCTGGTTGCGGTCAGCGGGTATCTGTTCCAGGCGCTTGCGCTGGCGCACGGATCGTTGTTGCTTGTGCAGCCACTGCTGGTGTCTTCCCTACTGTTCGTGCTGCCGCTGGGTGCGAGGTTCTCCAAACAGCATGTGACTGCGGCCGATTGGTGTTGGGCGGTGTTGCTGACGGCGTCGCTCGCCATTTTCGTTCTGGTGGGGCAGCCGCGCGAAGGCCACTATCGCCCTCCGATACCCGCGTGGAGCGTGGCGCTGGCCGGCACGATCCCGGTGGTCGTCTTCTGTGTGGTGGCCGCCCACCGAACCGTTGGCCGGACGCGTGCCATGCTGTTGGCTAGCGCCGTCGCTTTGTTGGTGGGCTTGATCGCGGTTTTGACGAAAGTCAGCACTCACCGCCTCGCGACGCATGGGTGGGGTGGACTACTGACGGTGCCTGCACCTTATTTGCTCATAGTGCTGGCGATCACGGTAACGGTGTTGCAGCAGTCGGCATTTCATGCCGGCGCGTTGCAAGCATCCGTACCGGTCATGTTGGTCGGTGAGCCCGTCGTGGCGGTGGTGTTGGGAGTCGTGGTACTCGGTGAGCATCTGGCTGTCCGCGGCTTTGGCGCGGTCATGTTGGCCGTAGCCGTCGCCGCGATGACGGCTGCAACGATTGCGCTCGGCCGTGATTCGGTTCCTCGCGTTGATCCAGCGGAAGCGGTTCAGGCGGCGTCGTGAAAGATCAGGCCCAGCGCGTAGCGTTCACCTGATCGCACGACGGACAGGCCATGGCGCACCGGCGCAGCCGACCAGCCGCGGGCCGACCGCACCGGGCGGTCGCGCGTGGTGAACAGATAACCGTGACCGTGCGGCAATTGCGTTGCGGTGCCGCGTGATTGGGCTCGCGCCCGCTGCTCGACGAGCATGAACTCCCCGCCGGTGTAGTCGGTCTCGGAGTCACTCAGGTTGATCACCACTTGAAGCGGAAACACCAAGTCTCCGTAGAGGTCTCGGTGAAGCGCGTTCCAATCGTTCGCTCCATACTTGAGTATCAGGGCGGTGGATCTGGTCTGGCCGGCGGCATGGCACATATCCAGCCATTCGTCGAGGCGGTCGGGCCAGGGTGTATCCCGGCCCAGCTTGGCCCACCAGTCCCGGGCGATCGGCAACAGCCGCGGATACAGCGCCTTTTTGAGCTGCTCGATTGGTTCCGGGTAGGGAGCCCGCAAGTATCGATACTGACCGGAGCCATAGCGGCGCGGCGCCATGTCGATCGTGGAGCGAAACAACTCATCCTTCGCGTACAGCTTGCGCAGCCGTTGGGTCTCGGTCGGTGTCAGTAGCCGGGGGAGCAGCGCTCCGCCGTAGTCACCAACGGCCTCGGCGATGGCGTTCCAGTCGCCGGCGTCAACGCGCTTTTCCCATCGGTTCGCTGGCATCAATCCCCCTTCTGATCTGTAGACGATAGAGATGCCCGCGATGTGAGGCCGGCGAGGCCGCTTTCGGGCCCCTCTGCGACTTATCCACAGTTGGCGCTTTGTCCACAACTCGTTGGCCGGCCGGGCCATGCGGGCATCCGCGTCGGCCGGCTCCGATTACTGTCGAAAGCATGTTCGAATGCGTGAATGATGCCGGGGTGGTGGATGCCATCACGGCTGCGGCGCGCGAACAGAACGCGGCCTGTGCGCGCGAGATGGCGGCGATCGGGGAGTTGTATGCGAGGCGTGCTCCCGAGGACGACGTTGACCGGGGCAATTGGGCTATTGACGGCTACGAGAATGTGGTGGCCGAGGTGGCTGCTGCGTTGGGCATCAGCCGGGGCCGGGCTCGCGGGCGGTTGCGGTATGCGATCGCGTTGCGTGAGCGGCTGCCCCGGGTCGCGGAGGTATTTGCTCAAGGGCTTATCGATTTTCGGGTGATGGCTGCGGTGGTGTCGCGTACCGAGTTGGTCGACGATGCGGAGTTGGTCGCCAAGTTGGATTCGGCGATCGCCGACCGTGCCCCGAAGTGGATGCGGCTGTCGGAGCCCAAGCTTTTTGAGCGCATCGACTGGTGGGTATGTCAGTTCGACGCGGCGGGCCAGCGAGTCACGCGCGAGCACACCGAAGATCGCTACGTCGATATCGCGGCCACGGATGCCGGGTTGGCCGGGGTCTGGGCGCAGCTGCACGCGACGGACGGCGCGGCGTTAGACGAGAAACTTGATGCGCTTGCCGATACGGTGTGCTCGGCAGATCCGCGAACCAAAAAGCAACGTCGGGCCGATGCGTTGGGCGCGTTGGTTGCCGGGCTGTCGGTGATGCATTGTCAGTGCGGGTCTCCGGAATGCTCGGCCGCGCAACGTCCCTCGGCCTCCAATGTGATGATCCACGTGTTGGCTGAGCAGCCGAGCATCAGCGGTGATTCTGCAACGCCGGGCTATCTGCCCGGATTCGGGCCGCTACCGGCTACCACGCTGCCCGAGATCGCCGCGACCGCCAAGGTCAAGCCGCTGGTGATGCCCTCAACCGATCCGGAGCCTGGGTATCGACCG
>DAIODV010000096.1:0-646 GCA_036746615.1 Mycobacterium sp. | reverse complement strand
CCGCCTTCGGGATATAACTTGTCGATTCCCTGGCTGTGATGAGCCGGCCCACGTCTGCGATATCGACCACACCGTCCCATACCCGATTGGGCCGACCCACCCATCGAATTGCAAGCTGCTGTGCCGTTATCACCACTTGCTCAAGACGTTCTACACCGGTGCGGGCGGCTGGGCCGACCGCCAGTCTGCCGATGGCACCGTGCAGTGGACCTCGCCGAGTGGACACATTTACACCACACAACCCGCCGCCAGCTTCTTCTTCCCACAGATGGCTGTGCCGACGGGCGAGTTGGTCTTGCCGACCACGTTCCCAGCATCGGGCGAAAACCGGGGACTGATGATGCCAGCCCGCCGTCAGACCCGCGCCGACGAGCGCGCCGTCCGCATCAACTCCGAGCGACGAATCAACGAGACGCTTATTGCCGCGAAGTCGGCGCGGGAGGCGGCACGGCTCGCGGCCTGTAACGACCCGCCACCTTTCTAGTTACGTTCATGCTCGCTGCGATCGACGAACGCCGTTGGCACCCGGATTACCCAGCGAGTACGGTATTTAGCGCGGACGAGTTGGCCGGGCGGCCGCGGCTCGCATTGCGAGTCGAGGAAAGTCCGGACTTCACAGAGCAGGGTGATTGCTAACGGCAATCCG
>DAIODV010000095.1:0-11067 GCA_036746615.1 Mycobacterium sp. | reverse complement strand
TCGGCGGGAAGACGCCGACGGAAAGCTTCGGGCACCTGACCGACGTTGTCGACCAGTGGACGGAGCCAGGGCGGGCCGAGCTCAGGCGTCAACGGGATCGTTCCCCGCGCGTGGCCGCCTGCGCTCACCGGCCCCTCCTTCGTCCGATTGCCCGGGTCGTCCATGGGCGTCATCGCGTCTGATCTCCGAGCGCAGCTGCGATCTCGTCGGCGTTGGCGAAAGCGCGCGGCAGGGTTTTCGCAACGCTACCGTCCAATCTCAGCACTACCGTCGCGGGCATCACATTTGGCACCCGCAACGCCGCCGCGATCCGACGGCTGCCGTCTTGCAGCGTCGGCAATCGGACACCAAGGTCCGCCAAGCGCAGCAACGCCGCCGTCTCGTTCTCGTCCTGGTGCACGGTCACGACCATCGCAGCGGCCCCGACTCGTCGTTGATACTCGGCCATCGCCGGGAGTTCGGCCGCGCAGGGCGCGCACCAGTACGCCCATAAGTTGAGGACCACTCGATGCCCGGCCAGCGCGGGACCGACGTCGACGACCGAGCCGTCGGCTGCGCATTCTGCGGTCACGCCCCGAAGCGCTGGCGGACCGGGATCGACACCCGGGTGCGGGCACTGCGCAAGGTTGGCGCGCTGGCGCGGTCCGGCCAGCGCCGCTGGCGTATCGGCGTCGCGATGCTCACGACCGGAGCCACTCGCTGGAGCGGTCGGCGACGGGGAGCTATCGCGTAGCGCAACCAACAAGGCGGCGACCAACGCTGCGACCACCGCCAGCACCGCGATAGTCCACCGCGCGGTTCGGGGCGTGAAAGTGGTCATCGGTTATGCGGTGCCGCGCTACAACCCGGCCATTGCCAAAAGATGCTCGGTTTCCGGGCCTTGCACCAGGGCAGCCGCGATCAGCTTTTCGGTGGGCCCGGCTCCGAACGACGGACAGTCCTTGGCCAGGACGCAAACCCCGCATGCCGGTTTGCGCGCGTGGCACACCCGGCGGCCGTGGAAAATCACGCGGTGGCTGAGCAGCGTCCACTCCTTGCGTTCGATGAGTTCGCCGACCGCCTGCTCGACCTTGACCGGGTCCTCTTCGGTCGTCCAGCGCCAGCGCCGCACGAGCCGCCCGAAATGAGTGTCGACCGTGATTCCGGGGATATCGAATGCGTTGCCGAGGATGACGTTGGCGGTCTTGCGACCTACCCCCGGTAGCGTCACAAGTTCGGCCATGGTGGTCGGCACTTCCCCGTCGAATCGCTCGATCAATGCCTGCCCCAAGCCGATCAATGACGACGCCTTGTTGCGGTAAAAGCCGGTGGGGCGGATAAGGGTTTCGAGCTCTTCGCGGTCGGCCTGTGCGTAGTCCCGCGCGGTGCGATAGCGCGTGAAGAGCGCTGGGGTAGTGAGGTTCACCCGCTTGTCGGTACTTTGCGCCGACAAGATCGTCGCCACCGTCAGCTCCAGTGGCGTGGTGAAGTCCAACTCGCAATACACATGTGGAAACGCTTGGGCAAGTTTGCGATTCATGCGCCGAGCTCGTCGCACCAAAGCCACCCGGGTCTCCGAAGACCAACGGTCTGCAACGGCGGTGTCCGGTGCGCCGGACGTTTGGGCGGCAGCTCGAGAAGGTTTGCCCATTATCACCTCGACAGAGTACTAATTCGTGATCCCGCTGAGACCTTAGCCGTGTTTACTAGCTGCTTGTGTCTTGGTTGCTCGTGGCATTCATCCCGGGGTTGCTGATGCTGGCGACTTTCGGGCTTGAGCGGCTGGAAGCGGGTTTAGTAGAGAACACAGTCACGGCAACTGATGTGGCGGAATTTCTCGCGCAGGCCGAGCCTGGCGATATGCGCACATTGGCTCGGGAAGGAATGCCCGAGGCTTTGGATTGCCTGCACCGCCGCCTCGAGAGCATCGGCGACGCTGAGATGACTACCGACCGGCTGTTAGCAGCCGCCGTTGTTTCGGGTCCCGATCACGCCGACCCGTCGAGGCAATGGCATAACCATTCGCGAGCGAATCGGCAATTTGGCCCGCCTCAGCATGCCAATCGTGTGTAGCGTTGGCACGTCGAGGTGATGGCTGACCTCATAGACTGCGGGTCGGCCGATCAATCGACCCGGGCATTAGACACCCATATCAAAGTCATTTAAGTAGCTAAGGGGCAACGTGGACGAGATCCTGGCGAGGGCCGGAATCTTCCAGGGGGTTGAACCGAGCGCCGTCGCCGCGCTGACCAAGCAACTGCAGCCCGTCGACTTCCCCCGCGGACATACCGTTTTCGCGGAGGGTGAGCCGGGCGATCGGCTGTACATCATCATCGGCGGCAAGGTGAAGATCGGTCGCCGGTCACCGGATGGCCGGGAGAATTTGCTGACGATCATGGGCCCGTCCGACATGTTCGGCGAGCTGTCGATCTTCGACCCCGGCCCCCGGACGTCCAGTGCGACCACCATCACCGAGGTGCGCGCGGTCTCGATGGACCGCGACGCGCTGCGGGCCTGGATTTCTGATCGCCCCGAGATCGCCGAGCAGCTGCTACGGGTGCTCGCCCGCCGGCTGCGCCGCACCAACAACAACCTCGCCGACCTCATCTTCACCGACGTGCCGGGCCGGGTCGCCAAGCAGCTGCTGCAGCTGGCCCAGCGTTTCGGCACCCAGGAGGGCGGTGCGATGCGGGTGACCCACGACCTGACCCAGGAGGAGATCGCCCAGTTGGTCGGCGCGTCGCGTGAGACCGTGAACAAAGCCTTGGCCGACTTCGCTCACCGGGGATGGATCCGCCTGGAGGGCAAAAGCGTGCTGATCTCTGACTCGGAGCGGTTGGCTAGGCGCGCCCGCTAGGGCCGAGCAAATAGTCCAGCTGCGCCTGCACCGACCATTCCGCGGCGCCCCATAGTTCCTCGTCGACGTCGACATAGACGTGCTCGACCACCTGTCGTGCGGTGGCGTCGTCGCCGAGGGCACGCAATGCCGAACGGACCTGCTCGAGCCGCTGCTCACGGTGTGCCAGGTAGCCCGAGGCGACGGCTTCCAGATTCGCCAGCTCGGGACCGTGGCCGGGTAGCACGGTTCGCTGGCCCAGCCCGCGCAACCGCCGCAGCGAGTCCAGGTAGTCGGCCAGGCTGCCGTCTTCGTTGTCGATGACCGTCGTCCCGCGGCCCAACACGGTGTCGGCGGTGAGCACCGCGTCGTCAAGCACGAACGACAGGGAATCGGCGGTGTGGCCCGGCGTCGCCAAGACCGTGATCCGCAGGCCTGCCGCGTCGATCACTTCACCGTCGGTCAGCTCGGCGGACATGCCACGCAGGAACCCGCTGCCGGCTGAGCGCACTGGCGCGCCGGTGCGCTCGACCAGCTTGTCGATGGCATCGGTGTGGTCGCCGTGTCGGTGGCTGATCAGTACCAGGGCAATGCGACCCACGCCCGCGAGGTTGGTGACGTGTTCGTCGTCGTCGGGCCCCGGATCGACCACCACCACCTCGTCGCTGCCTGGCCCGCGAAGTACCCAGGTGTTGGTGCCGTCGAGCGTCAGCAGGCCCGGATTGTTGGCCAGTAGCACCGATGCGGTTTCGGTGACCGGACGCAGCTGTCCGTAGGCGGGATGGGTCAGCGTCACCCGACCTCTACCACCAGTTCGACCTCGACCGGCGCATCCAACGGCAGCTCGGAAACGCCGACGGCGGAGCGGGCATGGCTGCCGCGGTCACCGAACACCTCCGCAAGTAGATCCGATGCGCCGTTGATCACGCCCGGCTGGCCGTTGAATCCGGGTGCGGACGCGACGAATCCGACCACCTTGACCACCCGGGTTACCGCGTCGATGCCGGCCAGCGAATCGATCGCAGCCAACGCGTTGAGCGCACAGATCCGAGCCAACGTTTTACCCACTTCAGGGGTGACGTCGAGGCCGACCTTGCCGGTCACGGCCAGCTTGCCGGCCTGTATGGGCAATTGGCCCGACGTGTACACCAGGTTGCCGCTGCGCACCGCTGGAACGTAGGACGCCAACGGCTTCGCTACCTCTGGGAGTTCGATCCCCAGCTCTTTGAGCCGGGCCTTGGCAGACCCTGCACTCACTTCGGGCGTTTCAGATACGCCACGTGCTGCTCACCGGTCGGTCCGGGCAGCACCGCCACCAGTTCCCAACCGTCGGCCCCCCACTGGTCGAGGATCTGCTTGGTGGCGTGTGTCAACAGGGGGACCGTGGCGTACTCCCATGTGGTGGGTTGGCTCATGAGTCGAGCTTATCGACAGCAGCGTCAGGGGTAGCCGGGCCGTCTGGTTAGCATGCACTGGTGGCGACCACACCAAGCGGCGGCAGTACCGTGCGCTGGCCATCGCGATTATCCAAGGCCCGTCTGCATTTCGTGACCGGCAAAGGTGGTACCGGTAAGTCGACGGTCGCCGCCGCGCTCGCGCTGACCCTCGCTTCCGGTGGACGCAAGGTCTTGCTCGTCGAAGTCGAAGGGCGCCAAGGGATTGCGCAACTCTTCGATGTACCGCCGCTGCCTTATAAAGAGCTCAAGATCGCAACTGCCGAGCACGGCGGTCAGGTCAACGCGCTGGCGATCGATATCGAAGCCGCGTTCCTCGAATACCTGGATATGTTCTACAACCTCGGCATCGCAGGCCGGGCGATGCGGCGCATCGGGGCGATCGAATTCGCAACGACGATCGCGCCGGGTCTACGCGACGTTCTGCTCACCGGCAAGATCAAGGAATCGGTGATCCGCGTCGACAAGGACAAGTTGCCGGTGTACGACGCCGTCGTCGTCGATGCGCCGCCGACGGGCCGCATCGTGCGGTTTTTGGATGTCACGAGGGCGGTGTCCGATCTCGCCAAAGGCGGCCCGGTGTACTCGCAGGCTGAAGGTGTGGTCAAGATCCTGCATTCGGATCAAACGGCTATCCACCTGGTGACCCTTCTGGAGGCGCTGCCGATGCAGGAGACGAAAGAGGCGATCGACGAGTTGCAGGGGCTGGGGCTACCGATCGGCAGCGTGATCGTCAACCGCAACATCGCGGCCTACCTGCAACCCGATGATCTCACCAAAGCCGCCGCAGGCGATATCGATGCCGACGCAGTGCGTGTGGGTTTGGCCGCCGCCGGGATCAAGCTGACCGATGCAGATTTCGCGGGACTGCTTACCGAGACGATTCAGCACGCCACCCGGATCACCGCTCGAGCGGAAACCGCAGAACAGCTCGACGAGCTGAAGGTGCCGCGGCTTGAGCTACCGACGATCGCCGACGGGGTCGACCTCGGCAGCTTGTATGAGCTTTCCGAATCCCTTGCGCAGCAGGGTGTTCGATGAGTACCACACCACCCACGCTGGATATCGGCGCGATCCTGGCCGACACGTCTAATCGCGTCGTGGTGTGCTGCGGCGCAGGCGGGGTCGGCAAGACCACCACTGCCGCCGCGATGGCGTTGCGCGCAGCCGAATACGGCCGCACAGTAGTGGTTTTGACGATCGACCCGGCTAAGCGGCTAGCACAAGCGTTGGGAATCAGCGATCTTGGCAATTCGCCGCAGCGCGTGCCGCTGGCACCGGAAGTCCCGGGGCAGCTGTTCGCGATGATGCTCGACATGCGCCGCACGTTCGACGAGATGGTGATCCAGTATTCGGGACCCGATCGCGCGCAAGCGATTTTGGATAACCAGTTTTATCAGACCGTCGCTACTTCACTGGCCGGCACCCAGGAGTACATGGCGATGGAGAAGCTGGGCCAGCTTCTCGCCGAGGACCGCTGGGATCTGGTGGTGGTCGACACCCCGCCGTCGCGCAACGCGCTGGACTTCCTGGATGCACCGAAACGGTTGGGCAGCTTCATGGATAGCCGGTTATGGCGGCTGTTGCTGGGTCCCGGGCGCGGCATCGGCCGACTCGTCACCGGCGCCGTGGGCTTGGCGATGAAGGCGCTGTCAACGGTGCTGGGTTCGCAGATGCTTTCCGACGCTGCGGGTTTCGTGCAGTCGTTGGATGCCACCTTCGGTGGCTTTCGGGAGAAGGCCGATCGCACCTATGCGTTGCTGAAGCGCCGCGGCACGCAGTTCGTGGTGGTGTCGGCCGCCGAGCCGGATGCGCTGAGGGAAGCCTCGTTCTTCGTAGACCGGCTTTCGGAAGAACGCATGCCGCTGGCCGGGCTCATCCTGAACCGCACTCATCCGATGTTGTGTTCGCTACCGGTTGAGCGGGCCATCGACGGCGCCGAGACACTTGAGAGCGAGTCGCAAGGTACTGGCGGATCGGACGCAAAAGACTTGGCACGGGCCGTCTTACAGATCCACGCCAATCGCGCTGCGACGTCCAAGCGCGAGATCCGCCTGCTGTCTCGGTTCACCGGGGCCAATCCGCACGTGGCCATTGTCGGCGTGCCGTCGTTGCCCTTCGACGTTTCCGATTTGGAAGCGCTGCGTGCGATCGCCGATCAAATGGTCGGCGACGATGATGAGGGCCGTGCAGCGGCCCGTTGAGGAGTCGGCTAGCTAGTCGGACGGCTACTTAGCCAACGCTGCGGTGCTTGCGCTGCGCAGCGAAGAAGTCCGCCCAGGAAACCACCTCGGGGTGCTGCTTGAGCAGCGCACGACGTTGGCGTTCGGTCATGCCACCCCACACACCGAACTCAACGCGGTTGTCCAGCGCGTCAGCGCCGCACTCCAGCATCACGGGGCAGTGCCTGCAGATCACTGCAGCCTTGCGTTGTGCAGCCCCCCTGACGAACAGTTCGTCGGGATCGGCGGCCCGGCACAGCGCCTTGGAAACCCACGCGATCCTCGACTCGGCATCAGCCCCACACAAAATGTTGCTTGTCGGTGCAGCGCTCGTTCTCCGCACCGCGGTCCGCATTCCTGACACCAGCGATTCCCCTTCGCTCCTGCCACCGCTTCGGCGGCTCCATCTGAGATCCAGATGAACGATGCGATCTGCGCCACACTCCGCCCATCGGTGTTACCTGTATCTCATTGTGTGCATAAGCTACGTGGTCAGGTATCAATTACGCAACAGTCCGATACACCCTTTTTTGGGACGACCGTGCAGTCCGATCATGAAAGTGCCCCTGAAATGCGGCGGAGCGACGGCTGACACCACGCTGAGCAGCAACTGAGAGAATCCTGAGCAGTTACATCTCCGAGATTTTGGCGACCAGACCACTCTAAGCAACTCGCGTCGCAGCGCCGCTAATCTGGTAGCCATGCCAGAGCGCCCCACGACTGCGATCACAGTCGCCAAGCTCGTCGGGTGCTGTCTTCTGGCTAGCGTCGTCGTCGCGGCCCTGCTGTTCCCACTGGTCGGCGGTATCGGGCTGGCATCCAACCGGGCCTCCGAAGTCGTCGGCAATGCGTCGGCTCAACTGCTGGAGGGCGAAGTCCCGGCCGTGACCACCATGGTCGACGCGAAGGGCAACACGATCGCCTGGCTGTACTCGCAGCGGCGCTTCGAGGTACCCAGCGACAAGATTGCCAACACCATGAAGCTGGCAATCGTTTCGATCGAAGACAAACGGTTTGCCGAGCACAACGGCGTGGACTGGAAGGGCACCCTGACCGGGCTGGCCGGCTACGCGTCCGGCGACGTGGACACCCGGGGCGGCTCGACGATCGAGCAGCAATATGTGAAGAACTATCAGTTGTTGGTAATCGCCCAGACCGACGCCGAGAAACGCGCGGCCATCGAGACCACGCCGGCGCGCAAACTGCGCGAGATCCGGATGGCGCTCACCCTCGACAAGACCTTCACCAAACCGGAGATCCTTACCCGTTACCTGAACCTGGTGTCCTTCGGTAACAACGCATTTGGCGTCCAGGATGCGGCGCAAACGTATTTTGGTGTCAACGCGTCCGAGCTGAACTGGCAACAGGCGGCCCTGCTGGCCGGCCTCGTCCAGTCGACGAGCACCCTGAATCCCTACACCAATCCTGACGGCGCACTGGCTCGCCGAAACCTGGTGCTGGACACCATGATTGAAAACCTGCCCAACGAGGCCAACGCGCTACGTGCGGCAAAGGCTGAGCCGTTGGGAATCTTGCCGCAGCCCAAGGAGTTACCGCGCGGCTGCATCGCCGCGGGTGATCGGGCGTTCTTCTGCGACTACGTACAGGCCTACTTAGCCCGCGCCGGCATCAGCAAAGAGCAGCTCTCCCGGGGCGGCTACCTGATCCGCACCACTTTGGACCCCGAGGTGCAGGAGCCGGTCAAGCACGCGATCGACACCTATGCCAGCCCCACCCTCGAGGGCATCGCCAGCGTGATGAGCGTGATCAAGCCGGGTAAGACCTCGCACAAAGTGGTGGCGATGGCCAGCAACCGCACGTACGGGTTGAACAGCGAGGCCGGCGAGACGATGCGCCCGCAGCCGTTCTCTCTCGTCGGCGACGGCGCCGGATCCATCTTCAAAATCTTCACTACCGCTGCGGCGATGCAGATGGGCATGGGTATCAACGCCCAACTCGACGTCCCCGGCAGGTTCCAGGCCAAGGGCATGGGTAGCGGCGGCGCCAAAGGTTGCCCCAAGGAAACCTGGTGCGTGATCAACGCCGGCAACTACCGCGGGTCGATGAATGTGACTGACGCGCTGGCCACCTCGCCCAACACCGCGTTCGCCCGGCTGATCCAACTGGTGGGCGTGCAGCGCGCGGTCGACATGGCGATCAAGCTCGGCCTGCGGTCCTACGCCGACCCTGGCAGCGCGCGGGACTACGACCCCGACAGCAACGAGAGCCTGGCCGATTTCATCAAGCGGCAGAACATCGGGTCGTTCACTCTGGGCCCGTTCGAGTTGAATGCGCTGGAGCTGTCCAACGTCGCGGCGACCCTGGCCTCCGGCGGCACATGGTGCCCACCCAATCCCATCGACAAGCTGATCGACCGCAACGGCAACCAAGTCGCGGTGACCACCGAGGCCTGCGATCAAGCGGTGCCAGAAGGATTAGCCAATACCCTTGCCAATGCGATGAGCCATGACGCTCTTGGCAGCGGTACTGCGGCGGGCTCTGCGAGTGCGGCGGGATGGAACCTGCCGGTTTCCGGCAAGACCGGCACCACAGAGGCGCACCGGTCCTCAGGCTTCGTCGGGTTCACGAATCACTACGCCGCGGCCAACTACATCTACGACGACTCGACTTCGCCCTCGGATCTGTGCTCCTCGCCACTGCGGCGCTGCGGCGACGGCAACCTCTACGGCGGCAATGAGCCTGCCCGCACCTGGTTTACCGCGATGAAGCCCATCGCCACGATCTACGGAGACGTGCACCTGCCGCCGACCGACCCGCAGTATGTCGAGGGCGGTCCGGGTTCTCGGGTGCCCAGCGTGGCGGGCTTGGACGTCAACGAGGCGCGGCAGCGCTTGAAGGACGCCGGTTTCCAGGTCGCCGAGCAGCCCGCCTCGGTCAACAGCAGCGCGAAGTACGGCGAGGTGGTGGGAACCTCGCCGAACGGCCAGACGATCCCGGGTGCCGTCGTCACCATCCAAACCAGCAACGGCATCCCGCCTCCGCCGCCTCCGCCGCCGGCGGGCGGTCCGGTGCCGGTCGGTTCGCAAGTCATTGAGATCCCGGGGCTGCCGCCGATCACGATCCCGATTCTGGCGCCGCCACCTCCGGCTGAGCCGCCGCCATAGTCGCTCCCAGGGCGTGGTGGGCCGATACCAACCCACGGACGGCAGTACTCTGGCCTGCATGCCGTCCGCCATTTCTGCCCTGAAAAGCACCGGTGCCGTTGCGCTTGGATCGGCCATCGCCGGCATCGGCTACGCCTCGATCATCGAGCGCAATGCTTTCGTGCTGCGAGAGCTGACCATGCCCGTGCTGTCGCCGGGTTCGTCGCCGCTGCGGGTGTTGCATATCAGCGACATCCACATGCGTCCCGGTCAGCGCCGCAAGCAGGCATGGCTGCGTGAGCTCGTCAGCTTAGAGCCCGACCTGGTCGTCAACACCGGAGATAACCTGGCGCACCCCAAGGCAGTGCCGTCGGTTATCCAGAGCCTCAGCGAGCTGCTTTCGCTGCCAGGCATTTTCGTCTTCGGCAGCAACGACTATTTCGGACCGCGCCCCAAGAACCCGCTCAACTATCTGACGGACCCCGCTCACCGCGTGCACGGTCAGCCGCTGCCCTGGCAGGACCTGCGGGCGGCGTTCACCGAGCGCGGCTGGCTGGACCTGACACACGCTCGTCGCGAGTTCGAGGTGTCAGGGCTGCACGTCGCGGCCGCGGGGGTTGACGACCCGCACATCGCGCGGGATCGCTATGAGACGATCGCGGGTCCGGCTAGCCCGGCCGCCAATCTGCGGCTGGGGCTGACACATTCGCCGGAGCCACGCGTGCTGGACCGCTTCGCGGCCGACGGCTATCAACTGGTGATGGCCGGCCACACCCATGGCGGGCAGCTGTGCTTGCCGTTCTACGGCGCGCTAGTGACCAACTCGGGTCTGGACCGCTCTCGCGCCAAGGGGCCGTCGCAGTGGGGCGCCACCATGCGCCTGCATGTCTCCGCCGGAATCGGTACTTCCCCGTTTGCGCCGGTGCGATTCTGCTGCCGACCGGAGGCCACCCTGCTGACGTTGATTGCGGCGCCGATCGGCGGGCGGGACTCGCATAGCGACCTGGGCCGCTCACAGCCCACGTATTCGGCGTATTGAGCCAGCCGCTATTGCTGCGATGAGTGGGTCAAAGCCCAGCTGGATAGATCCGCGTCCGAGTTCGAATGCTCGGACCACGGGGACTGACCCCAGGCGTCATCAACGTCACTGCCCGGGGCGGTAAGGAGCAGCCACAGCACTCCCAGGGCCAGGAATCCGCCGAACACCACGGCGCCTAACACCGTCATGATTCTCTCGCTTCCCGTTGCACCGATTGCGCGCAATTAGTGTATTTAAGGCCGCTGACATCCCGCTTATTCCACGCCGAACTGTGGGGTAAATCGCCAGCTCCGGCTGGCTGTGATGTGCACAGCACCGACGGAGGAGTCCGCTTTGGCGAACCGACCGGCGCGTGCGATACGCTGTCGTGGCTTCAAGCGGGGTGTGGCGCAGCTTGGTAGCGCGCTTCGTTCGGGACGAAGAGGCCGTGGGT
>DAIODV010000094.1:0-11071 GCA_036746615.1 Mycobacterium sp. | reverse complement strand
CCCGCGCTGATCATCGCGAGCAGGCACAGGAGCTGCTGTTGGCGCTGATGCCGGCGGCCGGAAACGCGCATCACGTCGGCATCACCGGCGTGCCCGGAGTCGGGAAATCGACCACCATCGAAGCGCTCGGCATGTCCTTGATTGGCCGCGGACATCGGGTGGCGGTGCTGGCCGTCGACCCGTCGTCGACCCGTACCGGCGGATCGATCCTGGGCGACAAGACCCGGATGCCGCAGCTCGCAAGCCATCCCGACGCCTACATCCGCCCGTCACCGACGTCGGGCACCCTCGGCGGAGTCGCCAAAGCCACCCGGGAAACCATCGTGTTGCTGGAGGCTGCCGGATTCGACGTGATCCTGGTCGAGACAGTGGGCGTCGGGCAATCCGAGGTGGCGGTATCCAACATGGTCGACACCTTCATCTTCCTGACGCTGGCGCGCACCGGGGATCAGTTGCAGGGCATCAAAAAAGGCGTGTTGGAGCTGGCCGACATTGTCGTGGTGAACAAAGCCGACGGCGAACACGTGGGTGAGGCGCGCAAAGCCGCGCGCGAGCTTTCCGGAGCGATCCGGTTGATTTATCCGCGTGAAACTTTTTGGCGTCCACCGGTTCTGACGATGAGCGCGCTGGAAGGCAATGGACTCGAAGAGTTGTGGGAAACGGTCGAGCGGCATCGGGAGGTACTCAGCGAGGCGGGGGAGTTCGAGGCGCGACGCCGCACCCAGCAGGTCGACTGGACGTGGCAAATGGTCCGCGACACGGTGCTGGACCGGGTGCTGTCTAACCCCGCGGTGCGCAAAGCCCGAGCCGAGGTGGAGCGGCAGGTGCTGGCTGGGGAATTGACGCCGGCGATGGCGGCTCAGCAAATACTTAAGCTCGCCTCGATAACGGAAGGGTAAATTCCAAGTTTGTTTGCCGATGCAAACGGTAAATTCGACAGTATGACCCTCGAAGTGGTGGGCAATCGCCGGTCAGTGCTGCCGCGCGGTGTTCACGGCGCAGCCGATCCGCACTTTGCTTGCGCGGTGCGCAGCTTCGCCAGCATGTTCCTGGGCCACCGGTTCGGCGGCGGGGCGATGGCGGTCTACCTCGACGGGGAGCCGGTGGTGGACGTGTGGACCGGATGGGCGGACCGGCGCGGACGCGTGCCCTGGTCGGCTGACACCGCGACGATGGTGTTCTCGGCGACTAAGGGCATGGCCTCCACCGTCATTCACCGGCTCGCCGACCGCGCATTGATCGACTACGACGCACCGGTCGCCGAATACTGGCGGGAGTTCGGGGCCAACGGCAAAGCGAACATCACCGTCCGCCAAGTGATGCGGCACCGAGCAGGTCTGTCGGCGTTGCACGGTGCCAGCAAGGAAGACCTGCTGAATCACGAAGTGATGGAACAGCGTCTGGCGGCGGCGCCCGCGGGATCCTCGTTCAACAAACCTGCGTATCACGCGCTGACCTACGGCTGGCTGATGTCAGGTCTGGCCCGGGCGGTCACCGGCATGGGTATGCGCGAGCTGATCCGCCAGGAGCTGGCCGAGCCGCTGGACACCGACGGCCTGCACCTGGGCCGTCCGCCCGTCGAGGCGCCGACCCGGCCCGCGCAGATCATCATGCCGCAGAGCGCCATCGCCAATCCGATATTCAATGCGGTGGCACCGAGAATCGCTGCGTTGCCGCTGTCGGGCGGATTCGGTGCGATGTATTTCCCCGGAATGAAAGCCTTTGTGCAAGGCGATATCCCGATGTTGGACGCCGAGATGCCGGCCGCCAACGGTGTTGCGACCGCGCGTGGACTGGCCCGGATGTACGGCGCGATCGCCAACGGTGGTCAAATCGACGGCGCTCAGTTCCTGTCCCGTGAGCTGGTGGCCGGCCTGACAGGACGCAAGAGCCTGCGGCTGGACCGAAACATCCTGGTGCCACTGGCATTCCACCTCGGTTATCACACTGTGCCGTTCAACGCAATGCCTGGATTCGGTCATATCGGGCTAGGCGGCTCACTGGGCTGGGCCGATCCTGCAAGCGGGCTCGCGATCGGATTCGTGCACAACCGGCTGCTGTCGCCCTTCGTCCTGGTGGACCACGCCGGATTCGTGTTGACGAGCAACTTGATCCGGCGAGCCGCCACGGAGGCCCGCAAGCACGGACTCGAACGGGTGGCCGACTTCGGGTCGCCCTTCCCGGCGCCGGGAGCTGTTGCCGGCTAACACAGTTGCGCTCGAAGCGGTCTGGTCGATTCGACGATAAGGTGAATCCGTGACCAACCGTTCCATTTCCAGTGTTCTGCGTGAACACGCCGGCCTGCAGCCCAATGACACAGCGTTCACGTTTATCGACTACGAGCAGGATTGGGATGGCGTCGCGGAAAGCCTGACGTGGTCGCAGCTGTATCGGCGATCGCTGAACCTTGCTCAAACGCTCTCACTTCACGGGTCGGCCGGCGACCGGGCGGTGATTTTGGCGCCACAGGGACTTAACTACATCGATGCCTTCCTCGGTGCATTGCAATCCGGCTTGATCCCGGTCCCGCTAGCCGTTCCACTCGGTGGCGCCAGCGATGAGCGTGTGATTTCGGTATTGCGTGACGCAACCCCATCGGTCATTCTCACGACATCCGCGGTAGCGGCCAACGTCACCGAGTATGCCGGTTCGCCGGCTGACCGGCCCGCTCCCACGATCGTCGAGGTTGATTCACTAGACCTCGACGCGCGAATCACGTCCAGAACTGGCGGCGATACCGGCTCTGACACAACCTATTTGCAGTACACATCAGGATCGACTCGTTCACCGGCCGGGGTCGTGGTCACCAATCGGAACCTCCTGACCAATTTCGAGCAAATGATGGCCACCTATTTTTGCGAGTCAGGCAACGTGCCTCCCGCGGACACGACTTTCGTATCCTGGTTGCCCTTCTACCACGACATGGGCCTGATACTGGGAATTTGCGTACCGATCCTGTCAGGAATCCCCACGGTCTTCACCAGCCCGGTGTCGTTCCTAGCGCGACCCGCGCGGTGGATGCAATTGCTGGCAACCAACGGTCAGACATTCACGGCGGCGCCCAATTTCGCCTTTGAGCTCGCGGCGCGAAAAACATCGGACGATGACATGGCCGGGCTCGAACTCGGGAACGTGCACACCATCCTCAACGGCAGCGAGCGAGTACAAACCGCGACGCTGAAGCGCTTCGCTGAGCGGTTCGCTCGGCTCAATCTTCCCGAGACGGCATTACGCCCTGCATACGGGTTGGCCGAAGCAACGGTGTACGTGGCAAGTCGAAGCCAAGGCCAGCCATACCACGCCGTTCACTTCGAATCCGAGAAACTTGCCGACGGCCACGCGACGCAGTGTGCGGCCGAAGTCGGTACGCCGCTTGTCTGCTATGGCATCCCGCAATCGCCGACGGTGCGAATCGTCGATCCCGAAACCTGCATCGAATGTGCGTCAAGCGAGGTTGGCGAAATTTGGGTGCACGGCGGCAATGTCGCGACAGGATATTGGGGCAAACCAGAAGAGACCGAGCACACGTTCGGTGGAACGCTTGCCGCTCCTTCTGCCGGCACCCCGAACGGCCCATGGCTGCGCACGGGGGATCTGGGCTTCTTCTTCGACAGTGAACTGTTCATCATCGGGCGTATCAAAGACCTGCTGATCGTGTACGGACGCAACCATGCTCCCGATGACATCGAGGCGACGATCCAGGAGATCACCCGCGGACGGTGCGCGGCGATATCCGTCCCGGATGACGGAACCGAGAAGCTCGTCGCCATCGCCGAACTCAAGCAACGCGGCGACTCCGAAGAGGAGGCGATCCAACAGCTCGGGCTTGTCAAGAACGAAGTAACCTCGGCGATCTCACAGTCGCATGGTCTCAGCGTCGCGGATCTTGTTCTGGTTCCGCCGGGTTCGATTCCGATCACAACCAGCGGCAAGGTCAGACGACGCACGTGCGTCGAGCTCTACCGGCAGGATCACTTCGCGCGTCTGGACGCTTAGGTGGCAGCCGCGACCAACAGCGCCCCCGACACCGCAATGACGGCCGCCAAAATCCGCGGTCGGTGACTCCGCACGGCATGGTGCAGTCGCAGCATGAACGCTTCTGTTTTCGCAGGCGTAGCGAGGTAACTGACGAGCGGGATCTCGATTACCGCGAGCACCACGACCGTGAACGCGACCACCGCCGCGAACTGCGTGCCCATCGCGGCTCCTGAAGCCAGGATCGCGGCGACCGCCACAAGGAATTCCACGGGATTGGTTGCCGATCCGAGGCCGGCCACAAATGCCACCCACAAAAATCTGCACTCCAATGCCTCTTGGACGCGAATTGGCAGCAGCGAGAACGCGGGTGGTAAACCCGGCTGTACGGGGCTCAACTGCTCGCCAGCCTGGACCGGTAGCCGCCCGCGCTGACGCGCTACAAGACCGGTTGCCATCACCACGGCGATCAGCAGCGCGAGCACTCCGGCGGTGAGTTGGACATGCCGTGCAACGGGACTCGTGGTTGCAGATGCCACGGTGTGTGCAATCATCCGCGTCGAGTCACGCAGCAACACCAGCAGAACCAGAGCGGCGAAGACACCTGTCGTCATGCCACCGAGCCAGAAAACCAGCAAATTAAGGATCGGCCGCGGCCGCGAGATCATGACGACGGCGACGCCGAGCCGTAGCGGATCAGTCGACGCCATGAGAGCTAGCACGAGAACCGTGCTCCACATCCAGGTGAGGTTACTCTAACGGCACGGATAGTGCTTGCCTACTGGCGAATTGATGTGTAGCGTCCGACCGGCGATGGCGGTACGGTGAGCCCGTGGCCTTGCTGATTACCGTGCCGGTTTTCGGTCAGCACGACTACACCCACGCGCTGGTGCACGATTTGCAGCGCGAGGCTGCCGAGTTTCTGATAGTCGATAATCGCGGTGATTATCCCAGGATCGGTGACGAGCGGGTGGAAACGCCCGGCGAAAACCTGGGCTGGTCTGGGGGCAGCGATCTTGGATTCCGAATTGCGTTCTCGGAGGGATATTCCCACGCGATGACGCTCAACAACGACACACGTATCTCCAGGGGCTTTGTGGCCGGTTTGCTGGACCCGCGGCTGCCCGCGGACGCGGGGATCGTCGGGCCGATGGTTGACCATGGGTTTCCGTGTGCCGAAGCCGAGCAGAAACCAGACGCCGCGGACTACGTTGCGCGTCCGTTCTATCGAGCGGTTCCTGCCGTCGAGGGAACGGCGCTCATGCTGTCGCAGGAATGCTGGCGCGATATCGGCGGAATAGACCTACGCTCATTCGGCCGCTACGGGTGGGGCATTGATCTCGATCTGGCGTTACGCGCGCGGCGACGCGGATACGGCATCTACACGACGGAAATGGTGTATATCAACCACTTTGGACGCAGAACCGCCAAACCACACTTCGGCAACTGGCGCTATGACTTGGGTGGAAACATCGCGATGTTTCGAGGTTTACGCAGAAGGCACGGCGTCAGTGCGACCGTGGCAAGTGTGCGCCAGCTGGGTGTGGCGCATGACCGGAAGTACCTCAAGCAGTTCTCGCTGCACAACTAACGCATTAACCGCCTCCGATCGCCCGCAAGCCCCAATCGCGCTGCATTTTCCAACATGTCGGCCGCTGCCTTGACGGCATCGGCGGGTCTGGTCATCTCCGAAGCGACCTCGCGGGCTCGGGTGGCGTATCGCGGTTCGAGGATGCGGCGCAGTTCAGCGGTCAGCGATTTCTGTGTCATGGCCGAGAATCGGCGCCCGGTGCCGACTTTCAGCCGTCGGACCGCGGCTGCCCAGACGGGTTGTTCGGCTCCGATCCACAGGATCAGCGTGGGGACCCCGGCGCGCATCCCTGCGGCCGTGGTGCCCGCGCCGCCATGGTGAACGACTGCGCGGCAGGCGGGAAAGACCGCGGCGTGGCACACCGAACCGACGACCTTCACATCAGCTGTTTGTGGCGGGTGGTCGAAACCGGTGGTGTCCCAGCAGATCAGCGCCCGCTCACCCAACTGGGCACAGGCCCCGGTGATCATCGCAATCTTCTCGCGCGGAGATTCCACGGGCATGCTGCCGAATCCGAAGTAGATCGGCGGTGTTCCAGCAGCAATCCACGACGCGACCTCATCGTCGGCGTCGGTCGGCACCTCCATCGTCAGCGATCCCACGAAGGGCCGTTGATTTCCCCACTCGGCCGCCAACCCGGGAAAGCAAAACCTTTCGTAAGCCTGGATCTCCAATGCGCCGCGTTCGGTGAACCGTCGCGGCGAAGGGCCTGTTGCCTGCGGGAGGCCGAGTTCGCGGCGTTGTGCGTCCTCAGCGTCCTTGGTCATGCGCCACTGCAGCCACCAGATCGCCGAAATCGCGGAGCGAATCAGCGGCGACGGCAGAACCGGAAGGAGATGGCCGTTCGGACGGATCGGAAAGTAGTGCAGTGACGCGAGCGGAATATCGTGGTATTCAGCGACATTGGCCGCCAGCTCCTGGTAGATCATTCCGGTCAATATCAGGTCGGCTCCGTCGGAAAGCGACGCCAGCGTACTGCTCATCTCGGCCCAGCCCCGGGTGATGTACTCCTGGCCGGCCTGTATCAAGCTGATCGGATTCTGGATCCGCCAGAACTTGCGGAAGAAGTCCTCGTCGAGCTGTGCCGCGGAATCCGGCCCGTAGGCGACCGCCGCAAGCCCGACCGAGTCGACGAAGCCGAGCAAGTTGGGCGGAGCCGCCATCCGCACGTCGTGGCCCCGGCGCATCAGCTCGACGCCGACGGCGGCGCACGGCTCGATATCGCCGCGCGTCCCATGCGCTGCCAGAACGAATTTCATCAAACCTCAACTCTGACGGCGTGCGATGACCGGCCGTTGGTTTCCCGGCCGTTCGTCAAAGCCGCACCGAACAGCGGCAGCGCGTGGGGTGCACGGTCTTCCGGAACCTCGTCGGCGTTAACGCGGCGTCGGTTAGTAGCGCTCGACGAGGGTCCAACCGATGCGTCGACTCGCGATGGCCACCAGTTTGCCCGGCCAAGCAGTGCGGCCACGGCGGGCACTGTGATGGTGCGTACCAGGAACGTATCGAGCAGTATTCCGACCCCGATGATGAAACCGATTTGGACCATCGTGGTGATGCTGGCGAATGTGAGGCCGAACATCGACGCTGCGAAGATCAGACCCGCGGAGGTGATCACCGCCCCGGTCGAGCCCACCGTGCGGATGACACCGGTGCGCACACCTCGCGACGATTCGTCACGGATACGGGAGATCAGCAGCAGGTTGTAGTCAGCGCCCACCGCGACCAAAAGGATGAACGTCAGTCCGGGGGAGCTCCAATGCAATTCCTGGCCGAGCAGGAATTGGAAGACGATCACGCCGATGCCAAGCGCGGAGGCATAGGAGATCAGCACGGACAAGATCAGGTACAACGGTGCAACGATCGTCCGCAGCAGACCGATCAAGATAAGCAGCACGATGACAATGGTTGCGACGACGATGAATTCAGTATCTTGATTGTAATAGTCACGCGTATCCCGAAGCCCGACCGTCATCCCCGTCATCGACACCTTGGCGTCGGCCAACGCAGTATTCGGCTGCGCACTGCGCGCCGCAGCGGTGATCGCGTTGATCTGATCCATTGCGCCGGTGGTGAACGGATTCAGTTTGGTCTGGATGAGAAACCGTGTCGCGTGGCCGTCAGGTGACATGAAGATGTCGGCGACTGTCTGAAAGTCGTGCTGTTTCATCGCCTGCGGCGGAATGTAGAAGCCGGACATCGAGGCTTTGGTTGCGCCGTTCTTCATGCCCCGCAAGAACGCCGAGGCATCGCCAAGTCCGGCACCGATCTTTTTGGTCTCGTCCACCAGCAGCCGTACGCCGTCGGCCAATTGGCGGCTGCCGTCGGCAAGCCTGTTTGCGCCGTCTTGCATGGACGCCAGCCGACCTTGCACGCCCCCCGGGCTGCCGGCGGAAAGCGAACTCATTGCGGCGTCGGCGGTGCGCATCGCACGGCGCAGGCCGTCGGCGGTCGACTGCAATGTCTGGGTGTCCCGCGTCGACCGCAGCTGCGCTGCCAGATCCGACATCTTGCCGAGCGACCCGTCGTCACTTGCGGCGATCAGACGCGACAACTGGTCGCGGGACTTTACGCATCTGGGATCCATCGCGCAGATTGGGTTGGCGTTCAGGACGGTCATCAAAGGAGCGGCCCCCGCGGCGAAGTCGATGACGTCGGTGAGGCTTCCGCCGAGTGCACGCATGCCGTCGATGATTTTGGCGGCGTTATCGATGTCGCTCAACGCTTTTTCTCCGCCGATCTGATTTTGCAACGTAGTCAAAACGCCGAGCAGCGCCTCGACGTTGCCCATCGATTGACTGACTTGGGTGCGCACGTCGCCGAGCGCGCCAGCTAACTGGTCGGCGCCACCGGTCAGCCGGTTGAGGTCTCCGTCGCGTTCGGCGATCTGTTTGGACGCATCGTCGAGTTTGTCGCCGACGATGCCGGCTTGCCACGTCGCCTTGGTCTGCTCAAGCGAGTCGCCCAGCGGCCTGGTCATGCCGCGCACCATCGCGACGTCGGGCACCTGTGCCACCCGTCCTGCCATCAACTCCAAGTCGGCAAGAGATTCCGGTGTCCGTAGGTCGTGCGGTGACTGGATGAACAGATACTGCGGCAGGATCGAATTAACCGGCAGATGACGATCTAACGCCGCGAATCCGGCCGCGCTCTCGACCGAAGCCGGCAGCGTTTTGCGGTCGTCGTAGTTGTAACGGGCCAGGCTGGCACAGCTGGCCAGGATGGCGAGCACGATCAAGCTGGCGACTAGATGGATTCGGGGTTGGCGCACAATTCGTATTCCCGAGCGCCGCCAGAACCGGTGGGTGAGGTCGCTTCGTGGTTTGATCCAGCCGCGTCGCCCGGCCAGTACGAGCAGGCCAGGAAGGAAGCTCACCGCCGCAAGGAAAGCGACGATGACACATATCGAAATCGCCGGGCCGACGGTGGCAAAAATTTGCAGATGGGAGAAGATCATCGCGAGGAAGGTCACCGCGACGGTGGCCGCTGATGCGCCTATCACTTTGCCAACGGACGCCAGGGCTTTCTTCACAGCGGTATCGGAATCCGCGCCCAATCTCACGTAATCGTGATAGCGGCTGATCAGAAACACACCGTAATCTGTTCCGGCGCCGAATATTACGCCGGTCATGAATACGATGGTTTCGCCGGTGATGCCCAGACCGAGTTCGCCGAGCCCGGCGAGAATCCCCTGTGCGGTAGCGATGGAAACGCCGATCGTGATCAGCGGGATCAGCATCGTGACGGGGTTTCGGTAGACGATGATCAGGATGAGCAGCACCATGATCGTGGTTCCGGATTCGATCAGGTGCATGTCCTTCTGACTGATGTCCATCAGGTCTGCGGTGGTGGCCGCTGGGCCGGTCAGGTTTACGGTCAGGGTGGAGTTTTTGACGGTGTTCTTGACGATCTCACTGGCTTTTTGGTACGACGCCGCGGCCTGGGGTGTGCCGAGATCGCCGTTGAGGACGACTGGGAGGGCCCAGACCTTGTTGTCCTTGCTCTGGAGAACCTCGCGCAGCTGCGGTACGCCAAGGAAGTCCTGCACCGTCTGGACGTCCTTGGTGTCCTGGCGCAACTTGTCGACCAGTGTGCTGTAGGTCTTTTCGTCGCCAGGACCCAAGCCCTTCTCGTCGGTCAGCACCACCAACAGTGTGCTGCCAGAACCGGTTTCGTGGAAAGCCTCGGCCATTTGTTTGCCCGTCACCACCACCGGCGCGTCGGTGGGAAGGGCCTCTGTCTGATGCCGTGCCGCCACGACTGCCAGCGGCGGCAGCGCGAGAAACAGTGCAGCCGCGAGCGCGATCCAGAACCCGATGACCAGCAGTGGCCGTCGGACGACGACGTTGCCCAGCCGCTGGAATGTCCCCGCGGCAGTAGCTCCGTCGGCCGTGTTCATCAGCCTCCCCGACAGCGGGCTTTCACTTTGGGCCTCCTGCGAGATCAGACTTGCGCACCGGCACGCAGCATGCTCGCGAAATCGCGGCCCGCGGCGACGCGGGCACACACGGATTTCACCGTTTCGATGTAGCGGGTCACCGATTCGCGGGCAACGGGGTTGTCCGGAAAGAACACTGCGATCGAGGTTTCGTCGAAGAGCCGCCCGACCGACTTGTAAAGGTGCGCGGGAGTTCTGCCGTCGCCGTACGTGCCGGCCTTCGCACCATCCAACTGCGAGGTAACGATTGCGGAAAGCGGCGGGAGTCCACCGTCCATGTAGTTCAACATCGTGAAGTTCGGGCCGGGCCGACGGAGCGAGGGCGCCAACTCTAAAACCCTGTCGAATGGCACGTGCGCAAGCGCAGCGTTGGAATCGAACGAACTCTGTGCGGCGCGGGCAGTCGCAGCGAATGATCCAGGGTCGACCGGAACTGTCAACGGGATCACGCCGGTAAACCAGCCGGTTGTCATGAACTCGGTCGGGGTTCTGCGCTTGTCGGTGGGAGTCAGTCCGTAATATGTCCTCGCGCCGGTTAATTCATATTCCGCCAGGGCAGTGGCGGCGAACAGGCCACCGCTGAACCGGGCGCCCGCTGCGATGCAGCTGGATTCGAATTGCGCGGTCTGCTCGCGGTCCAGAAGTCGTTCGACCACAACGTCACCGCGAGACCACTCCGATGGATCACCAAGCGGCAGCGGAAAGTTCGGCAGCGTCCCGTCGTTGTTTTCGGCGAACTCGATCCATTTGCGGACCTCGGGGGATTCCATGGTCAGTGCTGAGGTGAACTGCCGGTGCTGTACGCAGTAATCCTCATAGCTACCCGCGGGCGGCAGTGAAATGGGCGCGGCTCCTCCTATCAGCGCCCCGTACATGAGATATACCTCCATGTACAGCAGTCCCAGAAGCGTGGGATCGCAGTGCAGATGATCGACGATCGCATAAAAGGTGAAGTGGTCGGCGTGCTGGATGAGTCCGAAGCTGAAGCAATCCCAATCCAGCGGGCTGGGCGTGTCCAACACGTGCTTCCGCCATTCTTTCGCCGACATCTCGCCGTGCTTGGTCGG
>DAIODV010000093.1:0-11082 GCA_036746615.1 Mycobacterium sp. | reverse complement strand
CGGCTACGTACGGGCCCTGATCCGCAGCGAAAACGGCTGCGAGCACGCGCGGTTGCTCGAAGTGACCGTGACCCAGGACGGCGTCAGCTACTTCGTGGTAGCCGAGAGACCGGATTGCGATCTCGATGAATTCGTGGTCAGCGACGACCTGTCAACAGTGGCGTTGTTATGGAACGTACAGGGCCGCAGTGAATTACAGATCTTGGAATACACCGACTACACGCTGGACGAACCGATCCCGTTGCCGGGCATGGTGGCAAGCGAGTTGTCGATCAGCGCGGGCGGCTCGATGGTTGCGATGACTGTCGAGGGACCGACATTGCCGCGGACCGTCGAACTGGTCGATCCGCGCACGCGGGAATGGGAACGAGTCGACCGCGAACCCAGCCGCGGCCCGATCGTCCCCGGTTTCTCCGACCGCACCCGCCCGGAGACGATCACCACCCGCGACGGGCTGAAACTCAACTACTGGCTGTACCGGCCCGCCGACACCCCGAGCACGGGCGCGGTGATTTTCCTGCACGGCGGTCCCGAAGGCCAATCCCGGCCGGGCTACAACGAGATCTTTTCTCATCTGGTCAACGACGGGATTACGGTGCTGGCACCAAATGTCCGTGGCTCAGGCGGTTTTGGCCGGACGTTCAGCCATGCTGACGACAAGGAGAAGCGGTTCGGGGCCATCGACGACGTCGCTGACTGCGCCCGTTTCATCGTCGAGCACGGCCTTGCCGAATCGCATCGCATAGCCTGCGCGGGGTGGTCGTATGGCGGCTACCTCACCATGGCGGCCATGACTTTTCACCCGGCGTTGTTCGCGGCGGGCATCACCATCTGCGGCATGAGCGATCTGACCACCTGGTATCACAACACCGAGCAGTGGATCGCCGATGCGGCCTACGCCAAGTACGGCCACCCGATCAGCGACCGCGAGCTGCTCGAGCAACTGTCGCCACTGCGACGTGTTGACGCGTTGACCGCGCCGTTGCTCGTGGTGCACGGCGCCCATGACACCAATGTGCCGCCCAGTGAATCCGAGCAGGTCGTCGAGGCGCTACGAGCAGCCGGCCGCGACGTGCGCTACCTGCTCTTCGAGGACGACGGACACTCGATCAGCAAGCGCGAGAACCGGGCTGCGCTGGCCACCACGATGAGCGAATGGCTCAACAGAGCCTTCGGCGCCACCGAGCCGCTCGTCGAAGTGTCATAGACCCGCCAGCAGGGTGTCGGGATTGAACAGTAGGGCGAGGTCAGTCAGGTCGATGGCCGGTGTCGACTGGACCAACTCCGAGATGTTCGCCCACTCCGTCGTCGCTAAACTGCCTAGCGCAGAAGGGAAGTCGTTGTTGGCGGCCAGGACCGCGGTCGCCAAATCGTCGCGGGCATTGAGGAACCCGGCGATGATGCCGGTGTTCGGGTCGAACAGCGTGTCGTTGAGCAACGAATTGAGCTGCTGGGGGAACAACAGCGCCAGCACGGTGTCGCCAACGGCCAAGTTCATGGGCGAGTTGATGTCGCTGGCCGCCAGAGACAGATTGTTGAAGATCGCCTCCAAGCTGGCGACCGGATTGGTCGTGATGTCGTGGTCGACGGTGGCCCAGTCCGGTGACAGCGCCGGAGTCAACCTCAGTGCGAGCGGGGTGACCGGCTCACTGCCGAACACCGCGGCGAAGTTGTCGCTACCCATCGCGCCCTGCAAACCGTGGAGAATCAATTCCTGTGTCACCCAGTCGGGTTGGGCGTTCTCGCGGGAGAGGTCGAGGGCGTAATCGTAAGAGAACACGCGCTCTGACATATCGGCGGCAAATTGTGCGGGGCTGACAGTGGGCGTGTCGGCGGGCAGATCATTGGCCACATCGGCCACCGGCACCAACTCGGTGGTTACCGGTAGTCCCGTCGGGTCCGTGCCGGTGGGGAGATTTTCGAATCGGGCGAATATCTCGCCGCTCGTAACGCCATTGCTGTCAAGCCAATTCGCCACACCCGGGTTCGTTGCGCTGACTACGTAGTAGGTGAAACCGTCGGGATCGTGGAACGCTGTGGTGTTGTTCAAAGTAGTCTGCGCCAACGTAGACGGCAACGCCGCGCCGAAGACGTTCATCAATTCGATCCCGCTATAGCCGGACGGCACGTCGGGCACTTTCACGATCAGCGCCTCGCCGGGATCCAAGTGGAAATTCCCGCCGGAGACGTCCGCACTCGGGAGACCCGTCGCGAACACACTCTGTTCAGATGCCAACGGGCTCATGGTGTTGGCCGGCTGTTCGATTCCGGCGATCTCGGCCAGGCCCATGTTTTCCTGGTTGAAGGGGCCGACGATGTTGCCGAACGCGGTGAACAACGTTGTCAACAACGAGTTGATCGACGTGATCGGGGTGGCGGACGTCTCTGCGCCGGGAAACAATCCGGTGCTCGGTATCGAGAAGAACGCCGGGCAGTCGGCCACGCAGTGGATGCTGAAGCTTCCCGGGCCCTGCGCCCAGTTGCCCAGCATGTCTCGAATCAGCAGGGAGGCATCGCCATTGGTCGTGGCGTCGGTGTCATTGATGAAATTGACCGCACCGCTTGGCTCCGTGGGGCCGATGTCGACGGTGAAAGTGCCATCGGGATTGACGATGAGACCGTGATCGAGTTCCAGGCTGCTTTCGCTGACAGCCGTTGAACCGGTGATCTTTTCGGTGGCGATGGCCAGGCCTTCGGTCCCCTTGCCGACGGTGCCGGTGAGCTCGTAGGTCGCGCCAGGCGCGAGGCCGGAGGTCGCGTGGTAGTAGATGTCGGGGGTGAAAAATTGGAAGTATTGCCGGGAATCGGCGGCGTCTCCGGCCACCGCCTCCGGCGATTGGAAGAAGACCCCGTTGAAAAGCTCGGTCACCCGCGAGAGTCCGGCCGAGAGCAGTTCATAGTTCGTGTTCTGCAGACCCGTGAGCAACATCGCGTCACTGTCCGGGGTCGCAAAGGGCAACGACGAGTCGTAGGCCACCGCCTGTTGCATAGCGGCCAGAAGCTGGTCAAGCGCCGGCTGGAACGAATCGCCGGCGGTCAGCTGGATGTCGTGCACTTGGACGTGCAGGCCGGACGACGGGGTAACGGCGATAACGCCCGCGCCGACGAGGGCGACGACAGTCGTGATCAATCGCTTGCGCATCGCCCCTCCATCCGCCGTGGACGTGCCTTAAGCCAGCCTGTGCGACAGCTTAAATTTCTGTGAGAGCGATCACGTTAGCCCATGAGACATCGCAACGCAAATGTCTCATCGCCGTCCAGTTGCGGTGTCCTGGTCATGATTCGGGCCCCAGTTACGCCGGCCGGGGACCATAATGACCAGGCAGTTACCACCGCGGGGGACCAGTGCGCAAAGTCTTCATCTCCTACGCGGCCCAGAACAAAGCGGACGTCGAGCAGCTTGTCGAACATCTGCGGGTACTGGGCGCTGACACCTGGTATGACGCGTCGCTGCACGGCGGCCAGGACTGGTGGGACGAGATCCTGCGGCGGATCGCCGACTGCGACACCTTTATCGCGGTTGTCTCGCGTGCCGCCCTGACGTCAACGGCCTGCCGACGTGAATGTGACTGGGCCGAGGCACTAGACAAGCCGGTAATGCCCGTCGCGATCGAGCACCTACCCAAGGCCCTGCCGGCACGGTTCTCGAGACGTCAGATCGTTGACTATTCGGATCGGGAATCTCGGGATCGGGCGGCGCTGACGTTGGCCGGAGGTCTCGCGACGTTGCCCGAGGCGCCGCCGCTACCAGATCCGCTACCAGAACAACCCTCGGCCCCGTTGTCATACCTGACCGAACTAGCGGATCTGGTGTCGCAGCCGCAGCCTCTCGACCAAGGTCAATCACGCGACATCCTTCACCAACTGGACCTTGCTCTGCGTTCGGTCGATCCCGAAGAGCGCCAAGGCGGGCGCGACATTCTGGAAATGCTCGCCAGCCGCGACAACCTGCACGCGGACGTCGAGCGGACCATCACCAGGTTGAAAGATCTTGCAAACACAACGCCCGAGATTCCCGAGGGGTCGAGTGAGACCAAAACCGGTGTCAGCGGCCATGTTCCGGCTCAGTTGACGACTTTCGTCGGACGGGGCAGTGAACTCGACGAGCTGCGGCGGCTGGTTTCCGCCAACCGTTTGGTAACCCTCACGGGTACCGGCGGAGTGGGCAAGACCCGACTGGCGGTGCAGCTGGCCAGCCAACTCACTGACGCATTCGCGGACGGGGTGTGGTGGGTGGGCCTGGCGCCGATCACCGATCCCGACCTGGTTGCGGTCGCGGTCATGCGCACGCTGGGACTGCCCGATCAGGCGGGCCGCTCAACGATTGACACCTTGGCCCGGTTCATCGCCGACCGGGCCTTGCTGATCGTCCTCGACAACTGTGAGCATCTCCTCGACGCGTGCGCCGCGCTGATCGCTGCGCTGTTGGCCGCGTGTCCGCGGCTGACGGTTTTGGCGACGAGCCGAGAGCCGCTCGGGGTGCCCGGCGAGGTGACCTGGGGCGCGCCCTCGCTGTCACTGACCGACGACGCGGTCGAATTATTCACCGACCGTGCCCGTTTGGCACGGCCCGATTTCGTGGTCACGGCGCAGAACTCTGCGGCAGTAGCCGAGATCTGCCGGCGTCTGGACGGACTGCCATTGGCGATCGAGTTGGCGGCCGCGCGGGTGCGCTCGTTGTCGCTTGACGAAATCATGGACGGCCTGCGCAACCGGTTCCGCTTGCTGACTGGCGGGGCGCGCACCGCGCTCCCGCGCCAGCAGACGCTGCGCGCCTCGGTGGAGTGGTCGCACGAATTACTCGCCGAACCCGAACGTGTCGTGCTTCGCCGGCTGGCGGTGTTTAGAGGCGGATTCGATCTGGACGCAGCCCACGCCGTCGCGAGTGGCGTCGATGCGCCGTCATATCAGACGCTCGACGAAGTTTCTTCGCTGGTGGATAAGTCGTTGGTGGTGGCCGACATCGGCCGGCACGGCACGCGTTATCGGCTCTTGGAGACGGTGCGGCAGTACGCGCTTGACAAACTCGACGAATCCGGCGAGGCCGACACCGTGCGGACTCGGCACCGCGACCACTACGTGGTCTTGTTCGACGCGCCCGCACCCGGAGACCTTCAGCAGCGTATCGAGCAGGCGGAAGTCGAAATCGACAATCTACGGGCAGCATTCGAATGCTGTCGCGACAACGCCGATAGCGAAGTCGCCTTACGGCTGGCGTCAGCACTGCAACCGCTGTGGCTGCGCGGCCGGGCGCTCGAGGGGGTGGCCTGGTTTGACGCGGTACTGGCGGACGAACCCGCGGTGGCACCCGCGGTGCATGCAGCGGCATTGGCTGACAAGGCGCTGCTTGATTTCTACACCGGCAACTTCTATCGCTTGGATTTAGCTGACCACGCGCTGGCGATCGCGCGCGGTCTCGATGACCCGGCTCTTCTCGCGCGGGTGTTGACTGCCTGCGGCGCTGTCCGGACTCTGAACTTCGAAGTCGCCCAACCCTTTTTCACAGAGGCGATCGACCTCGCCCGCACGGTGGGCGATGAATGGCGGTTGGACCAGATTCTTGGCTGGCAGGCGTACTCGGCATTCTTCGCGGGCGACCCGATTGCTGCGCGCGCCGCCGCAGAAGAGGGACGCGACCTCGCAGAGACGATTGGCAACAGGTTCCAATCACGCCTGTGTCGGTGGTGCATCGGGATGGCACAGTGGATTAGCGCTGACCTAGCGGGTGCCGCTGCCCTGCTCAGCGGCGTGGCGGCCGAAGCCGAAGCCGCTCGCGACTCGGTGCGCAGGGCAGGCAGTTTAATATCTTTGGGCCATGTCCTTGCCTACCAAGGTGATACGAGCCGTGCGCGTGACTCGGCGCAGATCGCCATCGAGCTCACTGCGGGCAGCGCGAGCAACCAACAAGCCCTTGGCTTGGGGGCGTTGGCGAATGCCGCCTTGGCCGCCGGCGATGTTGCCGCGGCATCGGCGGCGACTGACGAGGGATGGACGTTGTGCGGGCAGCTGCAGGCGTTGATGATTCAGACCCGAAACGTCTTGCCCATGGCCGAGGTCGCGTTGGCCGGCGGCGATGTCAGCGCAGCGCGCAGTTCCGCGGACAAGGCTGTCGCATTGACGAAAGGCGCGCATCGCATGATCGCGTTGGCCACGCGCGTTCGGGTGGCGATAGCCCAAAGTGACCTTGAGCAGGCCCAGCGCGACGCCCATGATGCCCTCGCGATCGCGCGGGAAACCAAGGCATACCTGACGATTCCCGACGTCATCGAGTGTCTGGCAGGGATGGTTGCGGACTCGGGCGCTCACCGCGAAGCCGTCCGACTGCTCGGCTCAGCGCAGGCCATCCGCGACCGCACCGGCGAGGTCCGCTTCAAAATCTACGACGACGATCGCGACTCGATGGCAGACGGCTTGCGGGAAGCCATGGGCCACAAGGAGTTCGATACCGCGTGGGCTGAGGGCGTCGCCTTGTCGCCTGATGAAGCTATTTCCGTTGCGCAGCCTGTCATCTCGGGCGACTAGTCACGATGAACTGCGACCAGTCGGGCTCGCGGGTGGCCGCCCAATATTCGTTCAGCCGCCACGGGCTGACCGTGTGGATTTCGCCGTCGGCGTTTTTGAAATAGGAGTGTTTGACCGCCGGGTGTGACCACACCATCTGCTTGATTTCGGACTGTGTGCGTTGATGCCAAGCGCTGGCTGCTTCGGCGGTCGGTTCGAGCGAGTGGATGTTCTCTTCGACCAGTTGCGCCAGGCAGCTGTTGATGTAGCGCATCTGCAACTCGGAGTTGAAGATCAGGCTGCCGCCATGAGCAAGATGAGCGCCCGGCCCGTAAACCAGAAAGAAGTTGGGAAACCCGGGAACTGTGATGCCCAGGTAGGCGTAGGGTCGTCGTCCCCATACGCCGTGTAGATCGATACCGTCTCGACCAGTGATGGTCATCGGCCACAGCACGTCGGTGTGCCGAAATCCGGTGGCGTAAACGATCACATCGACATCGTGAGCTACACCGTCGACAGTGACGACGCCGTCGGGCGTGATTCGCTCGATGGGGGTGCGCACCAAGTCGACGTCTTCGCGGCGTAGCGTGCGCAGCCAGGTGCCGTTGTCCTGCAGCGTCCGTTTGCCGGTGGCGGGATAGTCGGGGAGCACCTTGGCCAGCAGATCCTGGTCTCCGTCAACCTGATTGGTGATCCAGTCGGTGAACATCATGCGGGCAGCAGCGTTGATTTCGCTGACCGCGTAGTCCTGATCGGGGTAGGCCGGGTCGACCCGTGCTGCGTCGAGCCCTTTGTCGGACCCAGGCCAGAGCACCAGGAATCGGTACCAGCGCCCGTAATACGGCAGATGGTCCATCGCCCAGCGGACGCCTTCGCCGACGGACTCGTGGTACATCGGATTGGGAAACATCCACTGCGCGGTGCGCTGAAAGACAGTGAGGTGCTCGACGTCGTTGGCAATCGCCGGCGCGATCTGAAAGCCGCTAGCACCGGCACCGATCAGCGCTACGCGCTTGCCGGTCAAATCGACCGAGTGATCCCACTGTGCGGAATGAAACGACGGCCCGCGGAAGGTCGCAGAACCCTCGAATTCCGGTATGTGGGGCCGGTTTAGCTGGCCGACCGCGGTGATGACGGCACGCGCGCGCATGGTGGTCAGCCCCTCGTCGGGCTCGCGCACCGTGACCGTCCACACGCCGTCCTCGTCGTCCCACTCGGCGGCAACAACCTCGGTCTGCCAACGGACGTGGTCGCCGAGACCGTGCTTGTCGATCATGCTGGTGAAGTAGCTCTGCAGCTCCGGCTGCTCGGCGAAAAAGTGCGTCCAGTCGTTGCTCGGCTCAAAGCTGTAGCAGTAGAAATGGTTCGCCACATCCACGCGTGCGCCCGGATAGCTGTTCTCCCACCAGGTTCCACCCGGACCGGAGTTCTTCTCGACAATGGTGAACGGAATATTGGCCTGCTTCAGGCGAATTCCGGCCAGAATTCCCGACTCGCCGCATCCGATGACGACAACGGGCAATTCCGCCGCGCGGTCAGGGTCTAGCGGCGCAGGGCGGCGGGGATCGACACCGTCGAGGTCCATTTCTTCGGCGAGCAGTGCCACGTAGTCTTCCGGCACGGTCTCGCAGACCGCCCAGTCCATCATTTCCTTGATGAGTTCTCGCGGCAGCGGCGCGGGCTCCGGACAGCCACGGTCGCGGTAGTCGGCGATCAGCGGGAGTGCTTCCGCCCGAGCGCGCGCTTTGTCTTCCTCGGACATGAATCCCTGGACCTCGTTGAGAAAGATCCCGGCGGGCTTGAAGTCTCGGATGAAGCGGGGATCGCCGGTGATGTGCACCAGCGATAGCAACAGGGTGGGGATGCTGACTTGCTCAAGCGCGGCGGCAATGTCGGCGGTAGGAGTGGTGAAAGGCTGGCCGGCGTAGCGGCTGCGTTTCAAGGCAAGTCCTTTCCAATTACGATACGCAAAGTCGCGTAATTGCGGTCAAACGATACGCCGAGGTGTCCCGCCGGATCAAGACGTCGAGGCCTGGCCGTGCCAAAGTAAAAAGTATGAAGGGGTGGCTCACCGCGGCGTGGCGATTCGTCAGCACCGCGCCGCTGACATATGCGTGGTTGATCGTGCTGCTGATCACCACGATCATCCAGCACCAGTTGGGCCGCCGCGAATTACACACCGTGCTGGTCCACGGCTCCACCAACCTGCACGCGTTGGCGACTGACCCGCTGCGAGTGCTCTTTGAGAGTCTGCTCTGGATCGATGGTCGCTACTGGACGCCGTACCTGGTGCTGTTCACCCTGTTCCTTGCCCCGGCAGAGCACTGGCTCGGTGAAATCCGTTGGCTTACAGTCGGATTTACCGCGCATGTCGGTGCGACCTATATCAGCGAGGGCTTGCTCTACCTGGAGATCCAACATCACCTGGCGCCGGAGCGGCTGGTGCACGCGCGCGACATCGGGGTCAGCTATTTTTTGGTCGGCGTGATCGCCATGCTCGCCTATCATGTCGCGACGCCCTGGCGATGGGGCTACCTCGCCCTGTTGATGGTCCTCTTCCTCGGGCCGGTGATCGTCGATCCGAAGTTCACTGCGATCGGGCACTTCTCGGCGATCTTCATCGGACTGCTGTTCTATCCGATGGCCCGTGGACGAGGCCGCCCGGTAAACCCCAACCAATTGCTAGCTGTGCCTAAGTCCGGGTAGCAGTAATCTGGGCACGATGCGGCACTACTACTCGGCTGAGGCGATCCGCGAGGCCGAAGCGCCGCTGTTGGCCAGCCTGCCCGACGGCGCGCTGATGAGGCGCGCGGCTTACGGGCTCGCCACCGCGATCATCGCCGAGCTCATCGCCCGCACCGGTGGGGTCGCCGGACGACGGGTATGCGCCGTCGTTGGCTCGGGTGACAACGGTGGCGATGCGCTGTGGGCGGCAACCTTCCTGCGGCGCCGTGGCGCTTCCGCCGACGCGATACTGCTCAAGCCGGAACGCACCCACAAGAAAGGGCTGGCGGCGTTTCGCAAAGCCGGCGGCCGGATCGTCGAAAAGATCTCTACAGCAACGGATTTAGTCATCGACGGCGTCGTGGGCATTTCCGGCTCAGGGGCGCTGCGACCAGATGCGGCCCAAGTATTCAAAGCCGTCGATGCTAACGCGATTCCGGTTGTCGCCGGTGACATCCCCAGCGGCGTCGACGTGGCCACCGGCGCGGTCAGCGGTCCCGCGGTGCACGCCACGCTGACCGTCACGTTCGGCGGCCTGAAACCCGTACACGCGCTGGGTGATTGCGGGCGGGTCCGTCTTATCGACATCGGCTTGGAGCTGCCCGAGACCGACGTGTTGGGCTTCGATGCTGCCGACGTGGCCGCCCGCCGGCCGCTGCCCGGGCCGCACGACGACAAGTACACCCAGGGTGTGACCGGGGTGATGGCCGGCTCGTCGACGTATCCGGGTGCGGCGGTGTTGTGCACGGGCGCGGCCGTTGCGGCCACCTCCGGCATGGTCCGCTATGCCGGCAGCGCGCACAGCGAGGTGCTCGCGCAGTGGCCCGAGGTGATCGCGTCGCCCACCCCAGCGTCAGCCGGGCGGGTGCAGTCCTGGGTCGTCGGGCCGGGCCTGGGCACCGACGAGACCGGCGCTGCCGCGCTGTGGTTCGCGCTCGGCACCGACCTGCCGGTGCTGGTCGACGCCGACGGGCTGACCATCCTGGCGGCCCACCCCGACGTGATCAGCGGCCGTCGCGCCCCGACCGTGCTGACACCGCACGCCGGTGAGTTCGCGCGCCTGGCCGGGGCCCCGCCCGGTGACGACCGCGTGGGCGCCACCCGCAAGCTCGCCGACGCGCTCGGGGTCACCGTGCTGCTCAAGGGCAACGTCACCGTCATCGCCGAGCCCGGCGGGCCGGTCTACCTGAACCCGGCCGGGCAATCCTGGGCGGCGACGGCCGGATCCGGCGACGTGCTGTCCGGGATGATCGGCGCTCTGCTGGCCGCGGGGTTGCCGTCAGGCGAAGCCGCAGCCGCAGGTGCCTTCGTGCACGCGCGCGCAGCGGCGCTCTCAGCCGCCGAGCCCGGGCCGGGTGATGCGCCGACATCGGCGTCGCGGATCGTCCCGCATATCCGAGCCGCTCTGGCCAGCCTGTAGTCGCAGAAAGGAACCCTTGTGCCCCAACACCCTTCCTTGCCCGCCCACTCGATCGCGCCCGCATATACCGGTCGCCTGTTCACTGCGCCCGTACCTGCGTTGCGGATGCCCGACGAGTCAATGGACCCCGACGCCGCATACCGATTCATCCACGACGAGTTGATGCTTGACGGCAGCTCGCGGCTCAATCTGGCCACCTTCGTCACCACCTGGATGGACCCCGAGGCCGGCAAGCTGATGGCCGAGACGTTCGACAAGAACATGATCGACAAGGACGAATACCCGGCGACCGCGGCCATCGAGCAGCGCTGCGTGTGCATGGTGGCCGACCTGTTCCACGCCGACGGCCTGCGCGACGACGACCCGTCCAGCGCGTGTGGGGTGTCCACCATCGGGTCCAGCGAGGCGGTGATGCTGGGCGGCCTGGCGATGAAATG